>NZ_JBFTNE010000032.1:0-69475 GCF_056397325.1 Cupriavidus sp. 05N39 | reverse complement strand
ACTTCGCCGCCCTTGACGGCTGTCTCCGATGCGTTCGCCGCCAGGCCGCTGGCCTGCCGCGCGTTGTCCGCGTTCTGGCGCACCGTGCTGGTCAGCTCTTCCATGCTCGATGCGGTTTCTTCCAGCGACGCGGCCTGCTGCTCGGTACGCTGCGACAGGTCGCTGTTGCCCGCGGCGATCTCGCGCGAAGCGGAGGCGATCGACTCTGCCGAGTCCTTGAAATCGCGCACCATGGTGGACAGTTGCTGCTGCATCTGTTTCATGGCGTGCAGCAGGCTGTCCTTGTCGCCGCTGCGCAGTTTCACTTCCGCGGAAAAATCGCCTTCGGCGATACGCGAGGCGATGGCCACGGCGTAGGCCGGTTCGCCACCCAGCTGGCGCGACAGCGTGCGGGCGAGGAATGCGCCAAGCAGCACGGAGACGGCCAGGCCGCCCAGCACCAGGCCCAGCATCCAAAGGCGCGTCCCCTCGTAGACGCCGCGCGCTTCTTCCATATTGGCCAGCGCGCGGTCGTCGCGGCGCTTGACCATCTTGGCCATCAAGTCCTCGAGCGCGCGGCTCTCCTTGATCAGGTCTGCGCTCTCGCTAAAGACCTGGCTCTCGAACTGCGAGGTATCGAGCGGCTGTTTGCCCACCAGCGCCACATACTTGCCCAACCGCTCGCGGTAGGCCGGCAGCAAGGCATCGTATTGCTTGACCAGGGCCAGGCCTTCCGGCTGGGTGAATGCCTGGCGCGCCCGCTTCATGCTCTCGTCCAGCATGCCAAGCGATTTCTCGATCTGGTCTTTCTCGGCGGCACGCTCGCCCATGGTCGATGCGGACAGCAGGGCGATCTGCGCGCGGCTGCCATAGAGCAGGCTGATATTGCCGGACTGCACGGCCTTGAGGGCCTGCAAGTCATCGTTATAGATCTTGCCGGTCCAGTCAGCCATGCGCCCCATATTGACGACGCCCAGCAGACCCATCACCACGCCGATAAGCGACACGACCAGAAATCCAACGACCAGCTTGGTCGTGACGCGCAGCTGATTGAACCATTGCATGCAGACCACCTCTCTTTTCTGAATGACTTGACCGGGTGCCCCGTCTGCCCGTGCCGGCGGATTGCCGGCAATGCGAACGACAGGTGCTACCTTTTTTCTGGAACAGTGCTTGAGACTGACTGTTTCAACTTGTTGCCTTGGCCGGATACCTGGCCGCGTCAGGCTTGCGCAAGCCGCTGGGCGCTGCCCTGGCCCACCCGCACCGGGCGCGCTTCCGGCCGCATGGTGACGCGGAAGGTGGCCACCGCATCGCGCAAGCGCGTGGCCTGGTCTTCCAGCGAACCGGCGGCGGCGGCGGCCTGCTCCACCAGTGCCGCGTTCTGCTGCGTCACCTCGTCCATCTGGGCTACCGCCTGGTTCACCTGCTCGATGCCCGAACTCTGCTCGGCCGATGCCGCGCTGATCTCGCCCATGATGTCTGTCACGCTCTTGACCGCCTGCACGATCTCGCCCATGGTCTGCCCGGCCTGGCCCAACTTCGCCGCCCCTGACGGCAATCTCCGATGCGTTCGCCGCCAGGCCGCTGGCCTGCCGCGCGTTGTCCGCGTTCTGGCGCACCGTGCTGGTCAGCTCTTCCATGCTCGATGCGGTTTCTTCCAGCGACGCGGCCTGCTGCTCGGTACGTTGCGACAAGTCGCTGTTGCCCGCGGCAACCTGGCGGGTCGCCGTGGAGATGCTCGACATGCCCTCCTGAATCTCGCCAACCACCGACAGCAAGCTGCGCTGCATGGTGCGCATGGCGCGCGCCAGCGCACCGACCTCGTCGCTCGCGCGGTAATCCAGGCGCGTGGTGAGGTCGCCGGCCCCCATGCGCAGCGCGAAATCGAGCATGTCCTGCACCGGCCGGTTCACGCGCGCCAGCAGCAAGGTGCCGGCGACGAACGAGGACACCAACGCCAGCGCGAAGCCACCCCACAGCCAGGGCCGCAGCGAACCCGCTGCCTCGCCGTCTGCCAGCGCTTCAAAAGCGGCCAACGCAGCCAGGAACCACACCAGGCCCGCCACTTGCGACATCAGGATGCGCCGCTTCAACGTGGTCTTGGTGAGGCGCCCCGGCAATCCCGCCAGGCCGCGCCGTACCACAGCGCCATCGCGCACCGCGAGCCCATGGCCCTTGCCCTCGCGCAGGCGCGCATATGCCGCGCTGGCCGCCTCCACCTGCTCTCGCTGCGGCATCGAGCGCACGGAGGTGTAGCCCACCAGTTGGCCGTCGACGACCGTAGGCGTCACCGTGGCGGTGACCCAATAGAAGTCCCCGTTCTTGCGCCGGTTCTTGACGATACCGACCCACGAGCGGCCAGCCTGGATCGTCTTCCACAGATCCGCGAATGCTTCCGGCGGCATATCCGGATGGCGCACCAGGTTGTGCGCGGCGCCGAGCAATTCCTCTGCATCGAAGCCGCTAGTCTCGATAAAGGCGCGATTGGCAAACGTAATGCGCCCTTTGAGGTCAGTCCGGGAAATCAGGTAATCGTCTGCGGAGAGCTTGTGCTCTCGGGAGGTAACGGGTTGGTTATTTCGCATGGATGGAGGACTGCGTGGATCGGGCTCTGTCTGTTTGCAGCCGCTTCAAGCGGCCGCGGCTGCTTCAAGCGCTGCGAGCTCTTCGGTGTCTAGCAGTTTCTCGATATCGACAAGGATCAGCATGCGGTCTTCGACCGAGCCGATGCCGCGGATGTATTCGGTGTCCCCGGACAGCTGGGGTGCCTGACGGATCTGGCCCGGCGCCAGCGTCAGCACGTCGGACACGCCGTCGACCACGATGCCGGTGATGCGCTCGTGCAGGTCGACGATGATCACCACGGTGTACTGGTCATAGTTGACCGTGTCCTGGCGAAACTTGATGCGCAGGTCGATGATCGGCACGATGATGCCGCGCAGGTTGACCACGCCTTTGAGGTAGGCCGGTACATTGGCGATCTGCGTGACATTCTCATAGCCACGGATCTCCTGCACCTTGAGGATGTCGACGCCGTATTCCTCGCCGCCCAGCCTGAACGCGAGGAATTCCTCTCCCGCGCCCTCTGTCTTGTTCCCGCTTTTCATTTTCCTGGCTCCCGCTGCCATGACCGGCCATCGCGCGCAGCCAAAGCCACGGCTGGCCGGCCCGAAAACGGGCAGCCTTGCCGAGACCCGGCCTGCGCCAAGGCACGAATATCGTTTACCTCTTAACGGCAGTAGGCCGCGTGCCTGAAGGGAAACAATGGCAAGGCATTTACCCTACCTTCGAGGGGTCCAGCAGCGCGCCGACGGCTTCCATCAGCTGATCGGGATCGAAGGGCTTGGCGAGGAAGCCGGAGGCGCCGGCATCGCGGGCCTGCTCACGTACCTGGCCGTCGACCTCGGTGGTCAGCATCAACATCGGGATTGCGGCATAGGCCGGAGTCTTGCGCAGCGTGCGGATCAGGGTCAGGCCGTCCGTGCCGGGCATGACCTGGTCGGTCACCAGCATGCCGAACGACGTATCCATGGCCAGCGCCAGGGCCTCGTCGCCATCGGCGGCCTCGGATACGGTGTAACCTCCGGCGCGCAGGCAGGCGCCGATCATGCGGCGCAAGGAGGGAGAATCGTCGACGACTAGAATATGAGGCAAAGACATAACGGCTCCGTTGACAGCACGATGGTGAGTCCACAAGCCCAGGTCCTGGCCCGGTGGACCGATATTCGTTCTCGCCTGGGACGGCGGCGGCGGGCAAACCCGAGCGATTTCCCTGTGCGTTCCCATGCCAGGGACCACGCGGATGCAAGCTGCTGCGGCACTCGCGCAGCGCGGTGCGAACCGCGCCCCTGCGGGGAATATCGGCAGCGTTGGCCGAAACCGTAGTACGGTTGCGCTGATAAGCGCAGATTTGTTACCCCCCGGTTATGGGGTGCATCCGCTCGCCGAGGGTCGGCATACTACGGCCGCCGCGCAAAACGTCCCACTCCCATTGCTGGCCGTGGACGGTTTGCGCTACCCGGGGCAGTGGCACTGCAACACTATCGGAACGTCAACATGTCGAACTTGCCAGGCCCGCAGTGGAGCAAACGGGAAGTCCCGGAATCGCGTCAAACCGACAAGCTCATGGTGCTCATCCAAGGCGCGCCGGACGCATTGCTGGCGCCGCTGCCGGATTTCGGCGGACGGCTGCACTGGGTATCGCGGCGTCCGCGCCAGCCGGCCGATGTGCAGCTGGTCATCGTGGAGCGGCAGATCAGCGCAGCCATGGCACAACGCCTGCGCGCGCTGCGGCACCCCGATCGCCTCGTTGTCACCCTGCTCGTCGATGGCCCGGCGTATGCCACGACGGGCTGCGGGCCCATCGTGCCGACCACCGCCGAGGGACTGCCACGCACCCTCGAATTGCTTTCCTCGGTGTTGTTCGCGCCGGTGCTGGGGGATGGGCCCATGCCCCTGACATGGCGGGATGTACAGGCGGTGGCCAGCCGCGATGCAATCGGCCTGGCATTGCACGTGGAAACCACCAGCGAGGCCAGCATGGCGGATGAGCTGCTGATGCAGCTGGCGCGCTTCCACGGACGTACCCGCATCGAACCCGAGGCGCTGCTGGCCAGTATTTACCTGCCGCGGGGATTGCCATCGCTGGTGAATTGCAGCCAGCAGCTGCGCAGGCTGGGGGCGCTGACGGGGCACTATTGCGAGACCCGGTTTGCGTTGCTGGTGCCGGAAAGCGGGCGATTTACCCGCTTGCTGGCGTTGTTTCCGTCTGCCGGAGCGCTGCCTGACCCTTATACGCCCAGGCGGTGAACGGGCGAGTGCCGGATGTCGCTGGATTTCCGAGCGGCATCTCACGCCTCAATCCCCCGAGACCAACTCCGCGAACGCCCCCGGATCCAAGGGATGCGACAACAAATACCCCTGCACCTCGTCGCAGCCCATCGCCGCCAGAATATCCAGCTGCGAATTCGACTCCACCCCTTCCGCCACCACCCGCATCCGTAGCTCATGCGCCAGCGCCACCATCGACCCGACGATGGCTCGGCCTTGCGGGTCGGCATCCAGCCCGCCAATCAAAGTACGGTCGATCTTCAGTGTCCCGACGCGCAACCGTTTCAGATACCCCAGGCTGGAATAGCCGCTGCCGAAATCGTCCAGCGCGACATGGATGCCAAGCGCTTGCAACTCGGCCAGCGTCTCCAGCGACTGCGCGATATCCTTCATCGCCGCGGTTTCGGTGATCTCGAGCGTGACGGCCGACGGTGGAATGTCGTGCTGATGGATCTGCTCGAGCAGGTATTGCGGGAAATCGCGGCTGGCAAAGCGCAGTCCGGAGACATTGATGGCCACCGGCACCACCGGGATGCCCTCGTCCTGCCACTGCCGGATCTGCCGGCACACCRTGGCGATCACCCAGTCGTCCAGCTTGTCGATCTGGCCCGACTGTTCCGCCACCGTGATGAACTCGGCGGGATTGACYTGCCCCAGCGTCGGATGGCGCCAGCGGCACAGCGCCTCGGCGCCGATCACGGTGCGCTGGCGCACGTCGAACTTCGGCTGGTACTGCAGCGCGAGACCGTCGTCCTGGATGGCCAGCCAGAGGTCGCGACGGATGACCCGCATGCGCCGCGCGCGCTCGCCGGCGGCGGAATTGAATACGCGCACCTGGTTGGAGCCGCTCTCGCGCGCTTCGCTCAGGCTCACGCGTGCCGCCTGCATCAAGGCTTCCGACGTTTGCGCGTCGCGCGGGTAGATGGCGATGCCGATATTCACCCCGATCTGCATCTGCAGGCCGCGCGTGGACACGAACTCCGCGAGCGAGCTCAGCAACCGCGTGCCCAGTTCATTGGCGCGGTTGTGCTGGATCATCTCGGGCACGCCGACTGCGAACTCGTCGCGCGCCAGGCGTGCCAGGAAATCGTGCGGCTCCAGCGCTGCCTGCGCCAGGGCCCCGGCATCCTGCGCCAGGATATCGTCCGCGCGCACCTCGAAGACTTCGTCTACCTCGCGAAAGTCGGCGATATGCACCAACAACACGGCACAGCCGGTCTCCGCCAAGCGCGCCTGCGCGATCGACTGATCGAGCCAGCGCGCAAAGGCGGTGCGGTCGGGAAGATCGGTGCTGACGCTGTACTCCCCGACCGTACCGTGTCCACGCGCCGTCGCGCGCACGGTCAGGCGGCCCGGGATGCGGCCGCGCCGACGTACCGGCAGGGTGGTTCCCCCGCCCGTGGCGGGCGACTGGCTATCGAAAATATCGTCCAGCGCCTTGGTGTCCGGGATGGCGAAGCCGGGCGGGTTGGCCAGTTGCCATGCGAGCGGGTTGGCGCGGCGCAGGCCGAAGTATCCGAGCGCCGCCAGAAGAAGCGCGGCCACCGCCAGCCAGGCCGGCTGCATGAAGTTGCCGGGTTCCACGCATAGCGCGGACGGGCGCTGCGCATTGCCGCACAGGGCGCTCAGACGCGCGCCGGCGGCCACCACCACCCCGGCGCCGGCCAGCGTCACCGCCAGGGCGGTACCGCGCAGCAGGGGTATGTGCCGGCGCAACCAGGGGATGGCAAGCGTGAGCCCGGCAGTCATGGCGAGCACGGCCGCGGCCTGCGACACCTCGCGCGTGCCCCGCAGGCTGCCGGAACCCAGCGCGACCCACAATGGCAGTCCGACGGACGCGGGTGAAAACAGCAAGACCGCCCATTGCAGCGCCCGGCTGGGTCTGCCCGCCGGCTCCCGGTCCGGCTTGGCTGCGCGTATACCCAACCCGACCGCGAGGCCGGAGAAGGCAGCGAGCAGCAGAAGGCTAGCACTCATGTCAGTAAGGAAGCTGCGCAAAAATTGGGGGCGATGGCGCGACGATCCGTACGAYGCGGGCGCAAGACCCGCATCATCGCATCACGCGCGCTTCCCCGGGGATGAAAACAGCGGCAAGCTGTATGCCATGGCTCAGAACGCGCTCCAGTCGTCGCCGCCGGTACCGGCTGCGGCCAGTGCGGGGGCCGCCGGAGACGCGGGACGTGCCTTGCGCTGGACCGGCGGGCGGGCTCGCGTCGGCATGGCCGCGACAGCCTTGGCCTTGCCCGTGGCCGCGACGCGCGTAACCGGGGCCGGCGTGGCCACGGCATGGCTGCCTGACAGCCGGAACACGGACACGACGCCATTGAGCTTCTGCGCCTGCTCTTCCAGCGCGCCCGCGGCCGCCGCGGCTTCTTCCACCAGCGCGGCATTCTGCTGGGTGACCTGGTCCATCTGCGTGACCGCCTGGTTGACCTGCTCGATGCCGCTGGTCTGCTCCTGGGTGGCCGCGCTGATCTCGTTCATGATGTCGGTGACGCGCTTGACCGCATTGACGATCTCGCCCATGGTCTGGCCAGCCTCGGCGACCAGCCTGGTGCCGCTTTCGACGCGCTGGCCGGATTCGCTGATAAGAGCCTCGATTTCCTTGGCGGCGGCGGCGGAGCGTTGCGCCAGGGTGCGCACCTCGCCGGCAACCACCGCGAAGCCGCGGCCCTGCTCGCCCGCCCGGGCCGCCTCCACCGCGGCGTTCAGCGCGAGGATATTGGTCTGGAAGGCAATGCCCTCGATCACGCCGATGATTTCCACTACCTTGCGCGACGAGCCATTGATCTCGTTCATGGTGTCGACAACACGGCCTACCACGTCGCCGCCCTTGAGCGCGATCTCCGAGGCATCGCTGGCCAGCACACCAGCCTGGCGCGCGTTATCGGAATTCTGGCGCACTGCCGATGTCAGTTCTTCCATGCTGGCCGCGGTCTGCTCCAGCGAAGAGGCYTGCTSTTCGGTACGTTGCGACAGATCGAGGTTGCCGGTGGCGATCTGTTGCGTGGCCGAGGCAATCGAGTCAGTACCGCCGCGCACCTGGGCAACGATGTTCGACAAGCTTTCCTGCATGGCCACCAGCGCTTGCATCATGCGCCCCACCTCGTTGCGCGACACATTGGTAATGCGCGCGGTCAGGTCGCCGGCGGCGATACGCTCGAACACCCCCAGGGCCTCCTCCACCGGCCGCACGATAGCCCGGTGCAGCGTCACGGCACACAATACGGCGACCAGCAAGCCAAGGGCGATCAGCGCGAAGGACAGCGCGCGCACCTGCCCGAAGCGGTCTTGCGAGACGTTGTAGTTGGCTTCRCCGGTACGGATCTGGAAAGCCTGCAGGGCTTCATAGGCGGTAGCCAGGCTGCGCTGCAAGTCGGGCAGCGCCTTCTTGGCAATCGCAAGCGCCCCGTCCGCGTTGTTCTCGATCAGCGCTTTCTGCAGAGGCAGGATGCCCTTCTCCATGAATTCCTGGCGCTTGCGGCCAAATTCCGCGGCGAGCGCCTTTTCCTCGGCGTCCTGCGGCAGCGCCATGTATCGCTTCCAGGCTGTCTCGGCGCTGTCGACGAACACCATGGAGCGGTCTACCGCCGCTTTGCCATCGTCACCATCGCCAGGCATCACGCCGCGGTCCAGCGCCAGGCGCATGCGCGTCGTGCCGAGCATGGTTTCACTGAGCGCCTGCGCCGACGCAAGCTGGTTGCCATAAGTTTCCTGGAGCGCGTCGTTGCTGTGCGACATGCCATAAAGGCCCGCACCGCCAACCAGAATCAGCAGAAGCGACAACATTGCCATTGCGCCGCGCAACAAGGTTTTGATCTGGATATTGTTATGGAAAGACATGAAGCACCCGATACGGTAAGGAATGCACAGGACCTCCTCCGGCCCCGGCCCGGCGAATCGACACCCCAGCGACCCGCTCAGGGCAGATAACGGCGTGGTCGCGTGATTCCTTGAGCGAGGTGCCGTGCCCGCCACGCCGGCAGCGTCCCCTCTCCTACCCTGCGTCGCCAATTGGGGCCGTGTCCCTGCGCTGCGCTCATTCGGTGGCCCCCGGCTCCACCTGGAAAGCCTCCCCGGTGGCAAAAAATGCGCCGCCGGCAAGGTAGTGCATCGAACGACACTCCCGATCCGGAAAATGCCATCTGCCATTCGAAAAAGCGGCGGAATCTGCCCACGCAGCCACCACTTCGGCAATAAACAGATCGTGGCGCGCGGCGTTGGCCGGCTCGGGGATTACCCGGCATTCCAGCCAGCCAAGGCAGCCGGCAACCAGCGGTGCGGCAATCTCTTTCGCCGCAAAGGTGGCCAGGCCCGCGGCGGCAAACTTATCCTGCTCGCGGCCGGAACGCGAGCCGGATTCCAGCGTGGCGGCGGCCTGCGCGCGGGCGGGGATGTTCAATGCGAACTCGCCGGACGCTTCGACCAGTTCGCGGGTGAGGGTGCGGGAATCGATCACGACCGCGACCTTGGGCGGCTGGAAATCCAGCGGCATCGCCCAGGACGCCGCCATGACATTACGCCGGCCAGCGTGGGCGCTGGTCACCAGCGTAACCGGCCCGTGATTCAACAGGCGATAGGCTTTCGCCAGTTCGACCGGGACGAGCCTGCCCGCGGCGCCGGCGTTAATCGAATCGAAAGACATGTTTGAGGCGAAAGCAGGTTTGGTCGTTTTGCGAAGGGATCGGCATTGTTGCACCAAAATCACTTCCCGCTGCGCGCCATTACGGCGGGCAGGGTTATTACGCAGTCCGGATTGCAAAACGGCGGGGTGGTGTCGGCACGCCGTTTTCTCGAACATTCGAAAGCAGCCGCTCTGTCGGCAAATGCGAAACTGCCGCTGACCCGTGGTCTGCACGGAAGTTCATTAATTAGATCATACCGCCGATTTATCAGAATTCTCTCCATCGCGGTTTAAAAGCGTTTGCAGGATCGCTTGSKGCCGTTATAATTCATCCGAATCATCATGCTCACCCAGTAAATCGAGGCTCGCAATGGCGACTTATCAGGAAATTGTTCAGAAAATCAGTGAACTGCAAAAGCAGGCCGAGGAAATCAAGGCTCGCGAGCAGGCTTCCGTCATCGCCGATATTCGCCAGAAAATCGACCAATATGGCCTGACCGCGGACGATCTGGGTTTCGGCGCCAAGCCTGCCGCCGGCAAGAAGGCAACTCGCAAGGTACCGGTGCGCTATCGCGACGGCGCGGGCAATACCTGGACCGGCCGCGGCAAGCGTCCTGGCTGGCTGACCCAGGCCCTGGCCGCCGGCAAGAATATCGATGACTTCCTGATTCGCTGAAACCGGGCGCCGGCAACGGGCATCGCGGCCGAGCACCCGCTGCGCTCCTGAGAACGGCCGGGCACTTGCCCGGCCGTTCTCATTTTCACTGCCCGGTCCTCGCCGTGTCCACAGAGCGCCCACAAAGCCGGGCACGCAGAAACGGGTACGCACCCCGCCTGCCCGGCCACGCCACTCAGCCGGCAAACCCCAGCGGGTTCATCGACTGCCAGCGCCACGAATCCTCGCACATGCGATCGATATCGTGCTGCGCGCGCCATCCGATCAGCGTGTGCGCCAGTGCGGGATCGGCATAGCAAGAGGCGATATCGCCGGGGCGGCGAGCCCCTATTTCGTAGGGTACCGGGCGGCCGCTGGCGCGCTGGTAGGCCGCGACGACCTCCAGCACGCTGTAGCCCCGGCCCGTGCCGAGATTGACCGTCAGGCATTGCTGCTTGTCGCGCAGGTAGACCAGGGCCGCAAGATGGCCGGCCGCAAGATCGCAGACGTGGATGTAATCGCGCACACCTGTGCCGTCGACCGTGGGGTAGTCACCGCCGTGCACCATCAACTTCTCGCGGCGCCCGCCGGCGACCTGCGCTACATAAGGCATCAGGTTGTTCGGCACGCCGCCGGGGTCTTCGCCGATCAGGCCGCTTTCGTGCGCGCCCACCGGATTGAAATAGCGCAGGTACGCAATCCGCCAGTCGGGATCGGACCGTTCCAGGTCACGCAGGATCTGCTCGCTCATCAGCTTGGTCTGGCCGTACGGATTGGTGGCCGAGAGGGGAAAGTCCTCAAGGATCGGCACCGAATGCGGATTGCCATATACCGTGGCGGAGGAGCTGAACACCAGTTGCTTGACACCAGCAGCGTTCATCGCCGAGCACAGGGCAAGCAAGCCATTGAGATTATTGTCGTAATAATCCAGCGGTTTGCTGACCGATTCGCCCACCGCCTTGAGCGCCGCGAAATGAATCGCCCCGGAGATCCGGTGTTCGGCAAACAAACGGTCCAGCAAAGCGCGGTCCCGGACATCGCCCTCGACAAAATGCGGACGCTGGCCGGTAATCTGCGCAAGCCGTTCGACCACGGCGCGATTGCTGTTGCAGAGATTATCCAGGCCAATCACGTGATAGCCGGCCTCGAGCAAGGCGACCCAGGTGTGCGATGCGATATAACCGGTGGCTCCCGTGAGCAGCAAAGTTTCAGACATAGCGATTCATCAATAGGTTGTGAAAAGAGACTGAGCGGGCACCGCGACAGCGCGCCTGGTACATCTGGCGAAGCGCCTGTTTCAGCATCCCCTGGCACGAGGCTGCCATCGGCGGCTGGCAACGGCTCCAGGTTAGCGCCACCCGCATTGGGCCGAACGACGACTAATGGCGACTAAGCATAGCAGGACGCATCTGTCGTGCCGGCGTCACCGGCCGAATTCCGTCCTGCCGCCAGGCCTGCGCGCGCCTGCCAGGCCTCGAAAGCGGCACGCAGGCGCCAGCCGGACTCCAGGTCCCGCATGCCAAGGCACTGCGCCACTTCAGCCGGGCCGGCGCCGCCCTCGAAGTGCAGCGCGCCGCAAGTATTGCGCAGCGTCTGCGGAGACGCCCGTTCACTGCGGCCCGCCAGCACGCCGGCTTCATCCAGCAGGATCTCCACCCGGCGGTACAGCGAAGCGGCATGCAAGTGCCGCCCGCTCGGCATGGCGGGAAAGACCAGGTTGCCCAATGTGCCACTCGTGCCGCGGATCTCCAGCCAGGCCAGCAATGCCGGCCGCGCGAAGGCAAAGACCGGTGCCTCGTAGGCGCGGCCGTTGTCGGCCCGGACCAGGCGCAGCCTGGCGGCATCCTCCGCGATGCTACCGGTGCCCAGGCCACGCGCTTCCCCCACCTTCAGGCCGGCGCCCAGCAACACCGCGACCAGCGCGGTGTCGCGCGCGCGCTTCCATTGGGTCGGCGACAGCGCGGCGGCATCCTGGCCCGGCGACCGGGCCGCCGGCGCCAGCACCCGGGCAATCAAGGCTTCTCGCTCGGCAGGCAGCAAGAAGGCGGTGGGATCGTTCTCGCCTTCGGCAAGGTGGGCGCGTACGGCCTGGCTCGCAGGATTGTGCAGGCCGTCCTGCAGCAGCGACAGATGGTGAAAGACGCGCTCGATCAATCGTGCATAACGATAGCGGTGGTGCTTGTGCAAGTCCTGCTCGTCGAGGAAGGCTCCGATCTGCTCCGCCGACCATGCCAGCGGTGCCACCCCGCGCTCCCCCGACCACCGCAAAAGCTTGCCCCACATCGCGCGATAGACCACGGCGGTGCCATGGCGAAAGCCGTGGCTGACCAGCCAGCCGTCGAAAGCCCGCTCGGGTTGGGTCCGCCAGGCTTCGAGATCCGCATCGAAAAGGGCCCCGGACGGCCCTACTTTGGCGCTCATGTCAGTACTCACTCGCGCTCCTGCGCTGTTTTGCGGCAATGCCCGTATTGTAGACAAGCCGCCACAAAAGACCGAGGCCTGCGGCCCCTCCCTTCGGCCAAAAAAAAAGCCTCATGAGGCATATAAACGCCAAAACATTGCAATTGCCGTCGCGTGCTGCTACCTTTCTACACATCGCTATGCAACTGGTTGCATAGCGATGTGTAAGCTGCCGTCGCCGCGGCGCCCACCGGGCAAGCGGAACGATGCAGCCCAGCGCGCCGGAACGGGCGATTTCCGCGCCCTCGGCCCACTCCGGAGGAGACACCGTGACCCAAGCAACCTTGTCAGCGGCGGCGCAGGCCTCGCTGGCAATCTGGCACCGCATGATCGCCACCCATTCCATGGCCGACCTGGACAGCATCGTGGCCGATGAGGTGGTATTCCACTCGCCCGTCGCCCACACACCGTACCCGGGGCGCATCGCCCTGCGCATGGTGCTGGAATCGGTCAACCAGGTATTCCAGGACTTCCGCTATCACCGCACTTTTGTCAGCGACGACGGGCGCAGCGTGGTGCTGGAGTTCAGTGCGACAGTCGACGGCAGGTCCGTCAAGGCCATCGACATGATCCGCTTCAACGACGCCGGCAAGATCGACGACTTCGAGGTCATGGTCCGTCCCAAGAGCGGCCTGGACGCGCTTGCCGCCGCCATGGGCGCGCGGCTTGCCAGCCAGAAGTCCGTACTGCAGGGCGCCAGCGCCTGATACCGGCATCTTCCACTCACCGTTTCAACTTCGCAAAAGAACGCTATGTCTCTTCCCGCCATCCTGCAGGACCGTCTTTCGCTGCCGGTAGTCTGCTCGCCACTGTTCATCATCTCCAACCCCGACCTGGTGATCGCCCAATGCAAGGCCGGCGTGGTCGGCTCCTTCCCCGCGCTAAACGCGCGTCCGGGCCCGGTGCTCAACGACTGGCTGGACCGCATCACCACCGAACTGGCCGAACACGACGCCAAGCATCCAGATCGTCCGGCCGCGCCATTCGCGGTCAACCAGATCGTGCACAAGTCGAACGACCGGCTCGATCACGACCTGGAACTGTGCGTGCGCTACAAGGTGCCCATCGTCATCACTTCGCTGGGCGCGCGCACCGAGGTCAACGACGCGGTGCACTCGTATGGCGGCATCGTGCTGCACGACATCATCAACAACACCTTCGCGCGCAAGGCCATCGAGAAAGGCGCCGACGGCCTGATCGCGGTCGCCACGGGTGCGGGCGGCCATGCCGGCGTCCTGTCGCCGTTTGCGCTGCTGCATGAAATCCGCGAGTGGTTCGACGGCCCGCTGCTGCTGTCGGGCGCCATCGCCAGCGGCGACGGCATCCTGGCGGCGCTGGCCGCGGGCGCCGACCTGGCCTACGTGGGTTCGGCATTTATCGCCACCGAGGAAGCCAACGCGCAGGCCGCCTACAAGCAGATGATCGTCGATAGCAACGCGTCGGACATCGTCTACTCGAACCTCTTCACCGGCGTGCACGGCAACTACCTGCGCCAGAGTATCGTCAACGCCGGGCTCGACCCGGCAGCGCTGCCGGAATCGGACCCGTCCAAGATGAATTTCGGCTCGGGCAGCGTCAAGGCGTGGAAGGACATCTGGGGCGCCGGGCAGGGCGTGGGCGCCATCAAGCGCGTGGTGCCGGCAGCCGACCTGGTGCGCCGCTTCGCCGAGGAATATGCGCTGGCACGCCGCCGGCTGGGCCTTGCCCCGCAAACGGCGCACACCAGCGGCGCCACGGCAGCCGACCTGGCCTGATTACGTCGTCGCGGGCAGTCCGTCGCATTCGGCGGCGGATTGCCCTTTCCCCCGCGCCTTTGGAGGGGGGACCTTATCTCGGCGCCAATGGCGGCCAGCGCCTCAAGCCGGATCGTCCTGCTTATCCAGCAGCGGCAATAGCTCCTCCGCCCAGGACACCCAATCTTCCTCATAGCGGATACCCCGCTTCAGCAGTGCATGTTGCAGTTGCTGCGCGCGCGTGGGCTGCGCGGCGGAGAAATCACGCCTCTCTATCTGGCGGTAGGTGTCGAGCCGCTCCTGGTGCAGTCCGATCAGGCGCTGCATCTCCGGCCTCAACCCTAGCGGACCCACGACGGCATCCGCCCGCAACTTCACCAGGATCTCGTCGCGCAGGTCCAACCCGGCGGTAGGCGCAAGCACCCAGCGCGCAAGCTCGTCGCGCCCCGGCGGCAGCACGAAATAAACCTTCTTGCGATTGCGCGCATCGCTCTCGCCCTCGCCCTCTTCCTCGGCAATCCAGCCATGTTCGGCCATGCGGCCCAGTTCCCGATAGATCTGCTGGTGCGTGGCATGCCAGAAATAACCGATTGAACGGTCGAAGCGCCGCGCCAGCTCGTAGCCGGAAGACGGTCTTTCCAATAAGGAAGTCAGGAGTGCGTGCTGAACGGACATGCGGGAAGGGTAACGTGAGAGCCCGTCGCCAGGCAGTGAAGTCTTCCCTCCCGGCGTGGCTTTGATGGCAAGCGCCTATGGTAGCGCAAAGGAAGTGCAAAACCGCGCACGGCGCGACCGTCCCGGGTCGCCGCCGTCCGCACTGCCAGCCCCGCGGCCCCGGAGAGGGCCGCCGCCATCGATGCGCGCGGTTTCTGGCGGTTAATTGCGGGAAATATGACAAATAAGCGACAGACCAGATCCAGATATTAAAAATGCTGAATGGCATTTTGCCGCTGTCTGCAATACATTTGCAGACATAGTCATTTCGCATGCCTGTCGCCGGTTCTCGGCCGCGGCGCAGCGCATGCCCGTCATTCACCAGGAGTGGTCCATGCAAGGACAAACAGATTTCGCCGAAGACCGGGATGTCCAGTGGGAAACGGATGGCCCTCCTGTAGTTTGGCAAGCGGCACCGGCGGCAACCATGCCGGTGTATTACCGCCTGCCGGACACGCCGGAAGGGCACCATATCAAGGAGTACGCGAGCGGCCTGCGCCAGCTGGTGCGCTTTGTCGGTGTCGAAGAGCAGGTCGTGAAGTACAGCCTGGCCTGATCCGCGCCGGCCGCGTCTTTCCGTCGTTTCCTCCCTTGTCTCCTCCTGCCCTGTTCGAGCGGGCCAGGATTAAGCCCGCGAGAAATCGCGGGCTTTTTTCTGTGCCATGGACGTAAAGAAGCCGGCCCCGAAGGGCCGGCTCGTGGCTGCCGGCAGGCCGGGCATTGCGTCCGGGCCGGGCTGGCGATCAGGAACCGATCAGTCCACCGTGGCGCCCGAAGCCTTCACCACCTTGGCCCACTTGGCGGTTTCCGACTTCATGAACGCGGCCAGTTCAGCCGGCTTTTCCGGACGAGGCTCGGCACCCTGGTCGGCCATCTGCTTCTTCACTTCCGGCATGGCCAGGATCTTCACCACTTCCGCGTTCAGGCGATCGATGATCGGCTGCGGCGTGCCGCCGGTGGCGTACAGCGCGAACCAGGAGGTAGCTTCATAACCCGGCACGCCGGATTCCGCCACGGTCGGCACGTTCGGCAGCGCGGGCGAGCGCTTGGCCGAAGTTACGGCGATGGCACGCAGCTTGCCGGCCTTCACGTGCGGATACGACGACGGCATGTTGTCGAACATCAGGCCGATCTGGTTGCCCAGCAGGTCGTTCACCGCCGGTGCGCTGCCCTTGTAGGGGATGTGCTGGATATGCAGGCCGGTCATCGAGTTGAACAACTCGCCCGACAGGTGCATCGACGAACCGCTGCCCGACGAACCGTACGACAGCTTGTCCGGGTTGGCCTTCACATAGGCGATCAGTTCCTTGACGTTGTTGACAGGCACCTTGGGGTTCACCACCACGATGTTCGGCACCATCGCCACGCGCGAGATCGGCGCGAAATCCTTGACCGGATCGTACGGCAGCTTGGAGTACAGCGACTGGTTGATCGCATGGGTACCGATGGTGCCCATGAACAGCGTGTATCCATCGCCCGGCGCCTTGGCCGCGATCGATGCACCGATATTGCCGCCAGCACCCGGGCGGTTGTCGATCACCACCGGCTGGCCAAGCACCTTGCCCAGTTGCAGGCCGACGATGCGCGCCAGGATGTCGGTGGTGCCGCCGGCCGAGAACGGCACGATCATCGTGATCGGCTTGGTCGGGTAGGTACCTTGGGCGTAGGCTGCACCGGTCATGCCGCCAACGGTTGCGGCCAGTGCCACGCCGGCGGCCAGCAGGCGACGGCGCGCGCTGTTGTGCAGGGTGCGGGCTTGGGAATCGGATTTCATGTTTACTCCAGGATAGATCGCTGTAAGCCCGCACTTGTGGCGCGGGTCATCTTTTTAGTTTTTACTGACTAAATGCTGTGGCGTGATAACGTGGCGCGATTGCCCCGGTCACGCCCAGGGACTACTACACGGGTGCGACGCCGAGCGTGGTGCCGCCGCAAACGTAGAGCACCTGGCCGGTCACGAAACCGTTCTCCGGCGACAGGAAAAACATCGAGGCGCGCGCCACGTCTTCCGGCGTGCCCATGCGCTTGACCGCGATGCTGGCGAGGATGCGCTTGGTCTGCTCGCTGCCTTCGGGGTTGCTCTTGCGGAACAGGTCGGTGGCGATCGGGCCGGGCGCCACGGCGTTGACCGTGATGCCGTCGCCGCCCAGCTCCATCGCCAGCGTGCGGGTCATGCCGATCAGGCCGGCCTTGGTGGCGGAATACACCACGCGCTCCGGCTTGCCCAGCGCCGCGCGCGAGGCCATGTTCACAATACGGCCGAAGCCCGCCGCGCGCATCGCGGGCAGGCAGGCCTGGGTCAGCAGCAGGGTGGCTTGCAGGTGCAGGCCCACGACATAGTCCAGGTCTTCCACGCGCGCGGTGTCGGCGGTACCGGGGCGGGTGGCGCCCGCATTGTTCACCAGCCGGGTGACGGCAAAGCGCGAGGTCACCTGCTCGGCCACGGCGCGGGTCGCGGCGGCATCGGTCAGGTCGGCCTGAAAAAACGTCATATTGGGATGGGACCAGGCGGGCGCGACATAGTCGACATTGACCACCTGCGTCACGCCATCGGCCAGCAGCATTTCGCTGATGGCACGGCCGATACCGGAACTGGCGCCGGTAACGAGCGTGGCAACGGGAAGGGACATCTTGTACTCCGACCGGCCACAACTGCGCCGGGTCATGCTGGAAAGGGATGCGACCAGAGCCGGCGAGCCAGTCGGCCCAGTCGCACTGCTTCTTTGCGTTGGGAAACTTCAAAGCCTGCGCATCCACCGGGTACTAACGGCGGCGATGCGGCATTCTTTAGCAGACGGCGCCCGCGGGCCGAAACCCGCGGGCGCCGAAACCACACCCGCTGCGATCAGACGCGCTCGATCACCATGGCGATGCCCTGGCCCACGCCGATGCACATCGTGCAAAGCGCGTAGCGGCCGCCTGTACGGTGCAACTGGTACATGGCGGTGGTAACCAGGCGGGCGCCGCTCATGCCGAGCGGGTGGCCCAGCGCAATGGCACCGCCATTCGGGTTGACGCGAGCGTCGTCGTCGGCCACGCCGAGTTCGCGCAGCACGGCCAGGCCTTGCGCGGCAAACGCTTCGTTCAGCTCGATCACGTCCATCTGGTCGATGGTCATGCCGAGTTGCTTGAGCAGCTTTTGCGAAGCCGGCGCCGGGCCGATGCCCATCACGCGCGGCGCCACGCCGGCGGTGGCCATGCCGACGATGCGGGCCTTGGGCGTCAGGCCGTGCTGGCGGGCCGCGGCTTCGCTGGCGAGCAGGATGGCGCAGGCGCCGTCGTTCACGCCCGAGGCATTGCCAGCCGTGACCGTGCCGTCGGCGCGAACCACGCCGCGCAGCTTGCCCAGCGCTTCCATGCTGGTGGCGCGCGGGTGTTCGTCGCGCTCCACCACCAGCGGATCGCCCTTCTTCTGGGCGATCGTCACCGCGGTGATTTCCTGCGCCAGCGTGCCGTCGGCCTGGGCGCGCGATGCCTTTTCCTGGCTGCGCAGCGCCATCAGGTCCTGGTCTTCGCGGCTGATCTTGTAATCGGTGGCGACGTTCTCGGCGGTCTCGGGCATCGAGTCCACGCCGTAGGCCGCGCGCATGGCCGGGTTGATGAAGCGCCAGCCGATGGTGGTGTCGAAAATCTGCGCATCGCGCGAGAAGGCGCTGGTGGCCTTGCCCATCACGAACGGCGCACGGCTCATGCTTTCCACGCCGCCGGCCAGCATCAGGCCGGCTTCGCCGGCCTTGATCGCGCGCGCGGCGGTGCCGGTAGCGTCCATGCCCGAGCCGCACAGGCGGTTGATGGTGGCGCCCGGCACGCTTTGCGGCAGGCCTGCCAACAGCAGCGACATGCGCGCCACGTTGCGGTTGTCTTCGCCGGCCTGGTTGGCGTTGCCGTAGATCACGTCGTCAATGGCGGACCAGTCCAGGTTCGGGTTGCGTGCCATCAGGGCCTTGAGCGGCACCGCGCCCAGGTCGTCCGGGCGAACGCCGGACAGGCTGCCGCCGTAGCGGCCGATGGGGGTGCGGATGGCGTCGCAGATAAAGGCTTCGGTCATGGTTGTCTCTCTCTTGCTTGTACGTGAAAGCGTGAAGCTTGGAAGGCTGCTCGCCGGGGGTGGCCCCGCCGGTCAGGCCGGCACTCAGGCAGAAGCGCCCTGCTTGAGCGGCACGCCGGTCAGGCGTTGCAGTTCGTCGAAGGACAAGCCTTCGACCAGGTCGCGCGCCACCAGCCCGTCGGGCGTGACATCGATGGTAGCCAGGTCGGTATAGATGCGCGTGACGCAGGTCATGCCAGTCAGCGGATACGTRCATTCCGCCACGATCTTGCTCTCGCCCTGCTTGGTCTGGTGCTCCATCATCACGAACACTTCCTTGGCACCGATGGCCAGGTCCATGGCGCCGCCCACGGCCGGGATCGCGCCGGGCGCGCCGGTATGCCAGTTGGCCAGGTCGCCCTTCACCGACACCTGGAAGGCGCCGAGCACGCAGAAGTCGAGGTGGCCGCCGCGCATCATGGCGAACGAATCGGCGTGGTGGAAATACGAGCCGCCCGGCTTGATCGTGACAGGCTGCTTGCCGGCGTTGATCAGGTCGCCGTCTTCCTCGCCGGCGGGCGGTGCCTTGCCCATGCCGAGCAGGCCGTTCTCGCTGTGCAGCAGGATTTCACGGTCGGCCGGCAGGTGATTGCCAACCAGGGTGGGCAGGCCGATGCCGAGATTGACCACGGCACCGTCGGGAATGTCTTTGGCCACGCGGGCGGCCATCTGATCGCGGGTCAGGCGTTGCATATTCTGGATCTCCTTGGCGCTCAGGCGGCAGCCTGGCTGGCGCCGTCGATCTTGACGACGCGCTTGACGAACAACCCCGGCGTCACGATGTGTTCCGGGTCCAGCTCGCCGAGTTCGACGATCTCGCTGACCTGCACGATGGGGCATTTGGCGGCCATCGCCATGATGGGGCCGAAGTTGCGCGCGGTCTTGCGGTAGGTCAGGTTGCCCCAGCGGTCGGCGCGCAGCGCCTTGATCAGCGCGAAGTCGGCGTGGATCGGTGTCTCGTAGACATAGCCCTGACCATCGATGATGCGGGTTTCCTTGCCTTCGGCCAGCGGCGTGCCGTACGCGGTGCGGGTGAAGAAGCCGCCGATGCCGGCGCCAGCGGCGCGGATGCGCTCGGCCAGGTTGCCCTGGGGCACCAGTTCCAGCTCGATCTCGCCGGCGTGGTACAGGGCATCGAAGACGTAGGAATCGGACTGGCGCGGGAAGGAGCAGATGATCTTGCGAACGCGCTTGGTCTTCAGCAGCGCCGCCAGGCCAGTGTCGCCATTGCCGGCGTTGTTATTGACGATGGTCAGGTCACGCGCGCCCTGGGCGATGAGCGCGTCGATGAGCTCCGCCGGCATGCCTGCCATGCCAAAACCGCCAATCAGGATAGTGGCGCCGTCGTGGATGTCGGCCATGGCCGATTCCACGGAGTCGAATAGCTTGTTGATCACTTGCGTTCCAGTTCCGAGAGTCCGGACGAACTATCCGGAACCGGCCGCCAAGGAGGGAAATCAGGCGGCACGCAAACGCTGTCTCCGGACAGTCCTGCCGGAAGAGCCATCCGGCTTGCGCGCCTTGCAATTCCTTGCAAAAGTGCACCGCCGGACACGAATCCAACAGACTTTGGTTTTTCTTATTATTCTGGTTTGTTCTAACTGCGAACTTCAATTCGCAGAATGAACAGGTTACACTCCCTATCCGACGGTGGTCAAGGCGGCGGCAAATCGCTTGTGCGTTTGTCGGACACGATCGTAGGCCAGTTGAAAGCTACCTTGCGCACCTGCCCGCGTATGCCTGAGCAAACCATAGCTTACGCGCTTCGGGCTGCCGCGAGGCAGTCACCTCCCGCCCCTCATGGCAATTGCAGCTCGGCCCGGCTGCCGCCCGCCCCGGGACGGATTTCCAGGCGCACGTCGATACGCTCGCGCAGCTCGGCCACGTGGGAAATGATGCCCACCAGCCGCCCCGCCTGCTGCAGGTCGATCAGCGTGCGGATGGCGAAATCCAGGCTCTCGGGATCGAGCGTGCCGAAGCCCTCGTCGACAAACAGCGTATCGAGCTGGATCCCGCCCGCGCGCGACTGCACCACATCGGCCAGTCCCAGCGCCAGCGAGAGCGATGCCAGGAAACCCTCGCCGCCGGACAAGGTATTCGCCGGGCGCGTCATGCCGGTGTCATGGTCGAACACCTCCAGATCGAGCCCGCCGGCGGCGCGCTTGTCGCCCAGTTCGCGCACGCGCTGCAGTTCGTAACGGTTGCGGCTCATGCGCATCAGGCGCAGCGAGGCGGCTTCCAGCACCTCGTCGAGCAAGGTCGCCAGCACGAAACGCTGGAAGGTGATGCGGCGCGGATTGTTGCCGTTGGCCACTTCGGCCAGCCGCCCGAGCACCGCGTAGCTGCGTTCGATGTCCGCGCCCGCGGCAGCCAGCGCGTCCAGGCGCTGCTGGCATTGCAGCAGGTTTTCGCGGCTGCGGTTGAGGTCGGCCTGCTCCCGGACCAGCGCTTCGAGCGCGCTGGTGGCATCCGCCTGGGCCTGCCTGAGTGCCGGCAGGTCGGGCGCGGCCAGGTCGCGCGCGGCGACCGCGGCGCGCTCGCGCCGGTCCGCGGCGGCAGCCAGGTCGAGGTCGAAGCGATGGACGCGGGCGTCGAGTTGCGCCACCTGCGCGGCAGGCATCCGCGCCTCGGCATAGGCCTCGCGCGTGACAAAGCCCGCCTGCTCAAGCGCGTCTGCGAACGCTGCGCCAGCCTGCTGCTCGCGCAGCGCATGGCTGGCCAGGGTGGCTTGCGCGCCGGCTTGCGCGGCCTGGGCCGCGGCCAGGCCGGCGCCGGCCTGCTTGTCCGCCAACTGCGCGGCGGCCAGCGCGGCTTCACGCGCGGCCAGATCCTGCCGTGCCTGCCCCAGCGCGAGGGTGAGCCGCTCTGGCTCACGCCATTCGGACGGCACCTGGGCGCTGGCCGCCTGCCACTCGCCCTGCAGCTTGGCGTGACGCTGGCCGGCGTCCTGCGCAGCCGCGTCGGCTACGCGAATGGACGCATCGGCGGCGGCAAACGCGCCGCGCAGCCGCTCCAGTTCCGCTGCCRGCGGCGCGCACCGTCCAGCCGCCGCCCCGGCGGCCAGCTGCTGCGCGCGTAACGCCTGGATAGCCTCGGCCAGTTGCGCCTTGGCAGCGGCCGGATCCTGCGCCGCGCCTGCCGGCATGTCCGCGGCGGTCACGGCTTCGCGCAGTTCGTCCAGTTGCTCCTGACGGTGCGTCAGCGCTTGCTGCGCGGTTTGCGCCTGGCTGGCCGCGCTGTGCGCGGCCTGGTCGGCAAGCCGCGCGGCCTCGCGGGCGTGATCGAGCACTTCGTCGGAGACCGGGGCCTCGATAGGCCGGGCCATCTGAGGATGTTCGGCGCTGCCGCATACCGGGCACGACTCGCCGTCGTGCAGGCCCGCAGCCAGCCGCGCGGCTTGTCCTGCCCGCCAGGCCTGCTCCGTCTCGCGCAAGCGGAGCGCGCTTGCCGCCTGAAGTGTGGCGGCTTGCCCGGCAGCAAGCCGGCCGGCTTCGGCCTGGCGGCGCGCCTGTTCCCAGTGCGCCAGCGTGGCCGCGTATTTGTCCAGCGTGGCCGCCTGCTGCGCCAGGCCCGCCAGCCGCAGCTGGATCGTCTCTAGTCCGCGAGCGCCCTCCTGGGCCTGGGCCAGTTCAGCCTCCGCCTGTTTCAGCGCGGCAGCCGCTTGCTGCTGCGCCTGCACGGCACCAGCATGGGCCGCCGCCGATTGTGTCTGCCCACGGGCGGCGCTTTGCAAGTCCTGCCGCAGCACGCCAAGCCGTTGCGCCTGCGGCAGCATGGCCTCCAGTTCCGTCACACGCTTTTGCGCCGCCTGCCGATCGCTGGCGCGCGCCATTTCGGCTTCGAGCGCCGCCGCTGCCGCCGCCGACGCCACGGCGCTTTCGCTGGCGCGCGCATTCGCCGCGGCAAGCGCTTGCTGCGCCTGCAGGTGTTCCTGCGCAGCCTGTCCGAGATGCTGCTCGAAAGGCTGGACCTGCGCGGCCCGGCGCGCGGCCAGCAACCGCTGGCGCTCGGCTTCCACCTCGGGCCGCTGCGCCATCAGCGCGGCATGGGCAGCCTCGGTCTCGCGCTGTTCGCGCAGGCGGGCTTCTGTCTGCTCGCCTTGCTTGCTCGCCAGCGTGGCAAGTTCAAGCACGGTGCGCGCCGCGCCGTCGCGCTGCCTGAGTTCATCCAGCCGGACTTGCAACGCCGCTGCCTGCTCGCGCAAGGCGTCCACGGATTCCAGCTGATACTGCTGCAGCAAGGCCGTTTGTTCGATCCGCAGCCGCTCGGCCTGCTGGCGGATGCCGGCGGCCTGGCCCTTGAGCAGTTCTTCCACGCGCCGGTACAACTCGGTGCGGAACAAGCGCTCCAGGATCGCCTGACGGCTCTTGGAATCGGCAGTCAGCAGTTCGCGAAAACGTCCCTGCGGCAGCACGATCACCTGGCGGAACTGGCTGCTGTCGAAACCCAGCAGGTTGCGCACATGGTCATCGACCTTGTTGGGCTGGCTGGCCATGCTGGTCCAGCCACCCTCGCCCATGGTGTCGAGCTGGGCCTTGGGCGTTTCCTTGACAGTGCCCTCTCCGCGCAGCTTCGGCCGCTCCTGCGCGGGCGAACGCGTAGCCAGGTAGCGCTGGCCTGCCAGGCTGAATTCGAACGTCACTTCCGTGCGCAAACCCGGATCGGCGTTGGCGCTGCGCATGTCCTGCGCGCTGCGCTCGCCACCGGACGTATCGCCGTAGAGCGCGAAGCAGATGGCGTCGAGCAGCGTGGTCTTGCCGGCGCCGGTGGGGCCGTGGATCAGGAAGAAGGCACGCTCCCCAAGCTGGCTGAAATCGATCTCCTCGCTGGCGGCAAACGGGCCGAAGGCCTGCAGCTTCAGGCGTAGCGGTCTCATGCGGACTCCCTCTCGGCGGCGGCCATGCCTTCCAGCAACTGGGCCAGCACGCGGCGTTTGTCGTCGTCCAGTTCTTCGTCCGCGACCTCCTTGAAGAAGTTGGCGAACAGCTCGGCGGTATCGAGCTGGCGCAGGCGCTGGCCCGGGGCGCTGGCTTCGCCGGATCGCGCCAGCACGGCGCGCTCGATGGCCAGGGCATTGGGATAGGCCTGGCGCAGGCGGGCCATCGGATCGAGCAACGCGCCGGTATCGGTCAGCACCGCGTGGATATAGTCGTCGCGGTGCGGGTCCTCCGCGCCATGCGCCAGCAGGTCGGCCAGTTGCCCTTCGATGATGCGCAAGTCGCGCCGGGGCGAGAGCGCAATCGGTTCGATCGTCACCGTGCCATCGCCCGCCAGCTCGATCAGCGAGACGGACTTGGCGTGCGTAACTTCGGACAGCGAGTATTTCAGCAGCGAGCCGGCGTAGTGAATGCGCTGGCCAAAGGTCTGCGGCCGGTGCAGATGGCCGAGCGCGACCAGGTCGAAGCCGTCGAACACACCAGCGGCAACGGCGCCGCTGCCGCCCACCGAAAGCGGCCGCTCCGATTCGCTGGCCTCGCCGCCGATCACGAAGGCATGCCCCACCACCACCGAACGCGCGTGCGCCGGATGGCTCGCGCGGATCGCTTCCAGGCGCGCCGCGAGCGCCGCCTCGTGGCCGGGCAGGTCCACGCCGAAGGCATCGCGCACCGCAGCGGGCTCGGCATAAGGCAAGGCATAGATCTTCACTTCGCCGTCCGGGTCGGACAAGGTCACGCAGGTCGCCTCGCGCTCGGTGCGGCCAGCCACATGCAAACCCTGCGCCGTCAGCAGGCGCGCGCCGAAACCGAGCCGCTGCGCGCTGTCGTGGTTGCCCGAGATCATCACCACCGGCACACCCGCGTCCACCACAATGCGCGCCAGCACGTCGTCGAGCAATGCGACCGCTTCGGGAGGCGGCACCGCGCGGTCATAAACGTCGCCGGCGATCAGCACCGCATCGGGCCGCGCGTCGCGCACCAGCGCGACAAATTGATCGAGCACCCAGGCCTGGTCTTCGAGCAGGCTGCGCGCGTGAAACACGCGCCCGAGGTGCCAGTCGGCAGTGTGAAGAAAACGCAATGTGAATCCCTTTGGTGGATGGCCGCAGTGAGCGCGAGTGAGCCGGGCATGGTCCGGAGCGGACCGCGCGACAGGCGCCATCATAACGTTGCCCGTTCGCCGTTCAGCTTCGGTTCAGCCCCTGCCACCCACAATCGCCTGYGTGCTGGTGCAAAAGCACCGGCTCCGGCACAATGGCCCGGCCAGGTGGCCGCCCCCCAGCCGGTACGTTCCAATCATTCTTGAGAGAGAAACCATGAAACGCATCCTGATCGCGGCAGTTCTGACGGCTACGGCCGTCATGGCACAGGCACAGTACGTAGGCCCTTCCACGGTACCGGCGACTACCGTCAAGGCCCTGGCGGAGCAAGGCAAGGACGACCAGCACGCCGTGCTGCGCGGGAAAATCGTCAACAACGTCGGCCACGAGCTCTACCAGTTCGACGACGGCACCGGGCAGATCCGGATCAAGATCGACAAGAAGCTGTGGCCGGCCGGCCAGCCGGTGGATGCGTCCACCCAGGTGGAACTGCTGGGCGAATACGACAAGGAACTCTTCGGCGACTCTAAGTTCAAGGTCAAGCAGATCCGCATCCTGTAAGGATGCAGGCACAATGCCCGGAGAGCCCGGGCATCGGCATGCTTACTCCTGGATATTCGCTTCGCTGACGATCTTGCGGTAAGCCTCGGTTTCCTTGGCGATAAACCCACGGAAGGCGACCGCGTCCTTTGCATCGACGTCCACGCCAGCCTCGGACAGATTGTTCCTGACCTCCGGCGCATTGATCGCGCGGGCGAGCGCGTCGGCCAGCTTGTCGGTCACCGCCTTGGGCGTATTGGCCGGCGCGAACAACCCGAACCACAAACGCATATCGACACCAGCCAGCGCTTTGTTCTCCGCCAGCGCGGGGATATTGGGTGCGGCATGCGAACGCGTGGCCGAAGTCACGCCGATCGCCTGCAGCTTGCCTGACTTGATCTGCGGCAGCGCCGTCGACAGCACCAGCACGCCCAACTCGATCTGGTTGGCCATCAGGTCGGCGATCGCCGGCGCGCCACCTTTGTAGGGGACGTGGGTCATATCCACCTTGCTGGCGCCGCGGATCAGTTCGCCCGACAGATGCAGCGGCGTGCCGATGCCCGAGGTGCCATAGTTCACCGCCTTCCTGCTCTTGGCCAGCGCCAGGAAGCCATCCACGCCACGAATGCCCGATTGCGCGCCGGACACCAGCACCATGGGCTGCGAGCCGACCATGCGCAGCGGCACCAGATCGCGCTGGCCGTCGTACTTGATCTTCGGGTTGGTCAGCCTGGCGATCGAGATTTCACTGTTGGAGCCCAGCAGCAAGGTATAGCCGTCGGCCGGGGCGTTGATGGTCTTGATGGCACCGATGGTGCCACTGGCGCCCGGCGCGTTGTCCACGACCACCGAAACCCCGAGATCCTGGCCAAGACGCTGGCTCAGCACGCGCGCCACCATGTCGTTGCTGCCGCCGGCGGCGTAGGGCACGACGATGGTGACCGGGCGTTCCGGATAGCCAGCGGCACCGGCGGGCGCGGCGGCAACGGCAAGAGTGAGCGTAACGGCGGCGCACAGCGCCGTGGCAAGGGCCTTCTTCATCGGATTCCTTTTCTGCGCCAGGGGCGCTCCTATCTCTGTGTCTTGTGTAGTTTGTGTGTCTTGCGTGATGCGAAGGATCGGCGGATTACCATCCCGGCGTGCGGTCCGCAATATACATGCCATCCAAAAATCTAGCCAAGTCTCATTTACGAGACAGACGAATGGAGATTGTCCCCTCTTACCCACCAGAAATGCACATTGATTCACAACGCCCGAGCACTCGCGGGCGCATCGGCGTCGTCGCCGCGTTGCCCTGACCAGCCAGGCCTGCAGCAAGGGAAAGCCTGACAGCGTTGCTTCCTGGCTCGATACATCTCTCCCCATGCGACGGCGGGCCGTGCTAGGATAGGCCCTGTCTTATTTTTGAGATTCTCACAAGATGGACGCTCTCCTTGCCGCAGGCCCACCCGTTGATTTCGTCGAGATCGGCAATCGGCTGCGCGCCTATCGGCTGGGGGCGGAGATGCGGGCGGAGGCCATTGCGGAGCAGCTCGGCGTGTCGCGCGCAGCGATCTACCGCATGGAAAAGGGCGACATTGTCAAGATCGAGACGCTCGGCCGGCTGGCGCAGCTGCTTGGCACTTCGCTGGCGTCGATGCTTGGGGTCGAGTCCGAGTACTACCACTCGGCGGTGGCCTATATCGAGCGCATGCGCCAGCTCGAACATGGCGCGACCCGCATCCTTGCCCATTTCGAACCGGTTTCCTACCTGCTGACATCGCCCCACTACGCCGGCCATCTGCGGCAGATGCTGGCCGAGAGCCCGCAGCCGGCGCCGGCGGCGACCATCGATGCCTTGCTGGCCCTGCTGGAGGAACGCAAGCAATCGTTCGCGCGCAGCGTGCCGCCCATTACCAGCCTGATCGACCTGCGCTCGCTCGAGCGCTTCGTGCATTTCGGGCTGGTGGGGCGCCTGGACCTGCCGCCGGCGGTGCGCATGGAACGCTCGCTGGCTGCCCGGCGCGAGATCGAACGCGTGATCGAGCTGCTCGACGCGCAGCCGATCGGCCTGCAGATCGGCATTGTCGACGGCAGCATGCCCAATGTCACCTTCCAGGTCTTCGAGCGGCCGGGCAAGGCCTACGTGGCAACCAGCCCGTTCCGTTTCGGAGAGTTTCCCAATGTCTCCACCGGCATCGCCACGGTGACGGCCGCGCCCGAGGCGGTACGGCTCTACACCGCCATGGTCAATGACCTGTGGCAGCGCGCCTATAAGGGACGCGATGGTGCCGCGCTGCTGCGGCGCATGCTGAACAGCGTATGAGCGGACACGCGGATCCATCGCCGGCGCGTCCCCTCACCTTGTATCCGACCCAGTTTTCACTAGCCCACATTGCGCCATGACGCTTGAAACCACCCTCCAGCAATTCCAGGACTCGCTCCCTGGCACCGACGCCTTCGTGACGGTGAAGAACGCCACGCGCGAACTGATCGACACGGATCCGGCGCACGCTGCTGCCTACTTCCTGCTCTACGGCTTCGCCCGCTCCTACGTGCTGCTGTACGAGGACCAGGCGGTGACCATGGACTTCGCCGAAGCCGCCAGGCAGGAACTGCTCGGCTATATGCAAGGCATCGCGCGCACCCTGCACGGTGAGCCCGCCGCGCTGGTGGCGGAAATGAACCGCATCGTGAGCGCTTACCAGGGCGGCAAGAGGACCTTCTGAGGCGCCAGCGGACGGTACCCTGGCGGCGGACCGCGTTTGAGCGCGGCCTGCCGCTGCCGGTTCGATCAGAACACGCATTTGGGAAATTTCCCAACGCATTGCAGATTTTTCCGACGCTTCTCGGATTGAATACGAATGACACTTATTCTTATTCAATCCACCGCAGCCGACGGAGAATCATGCAAAGCGCCCTAGTTATCAGGACCAGAAGAAAGAAGCACGCGATCCCGCGCCTCACGGGCGCGGTTGGCGCCGCCATCGCGGCCGCGCCGGTGGCCGCCCAGGCAGGCGGGGACCTGAAAGTGGCAGCGGTGGAGTTGCCGCCTGTCACCGTCAGCGGCTCGCAGCACAGCGAGTTCAAGGCTGACGGCACCTCGTCGATCAAGACGCCCGGACCTCTGCTCGACATCCCCAAGTCCATCACCGTCATCCCGCACGAACTGATCCAGAGTACGGCGTCGACCAGCCTCAGCGAGGTATTGCGCTCCGTTCCCGGTATCGCCTTCGGCGCCGGCGAGGGCGGCAACCCGGTCGGCGACCGGCCGTTCATCCGCGGCTACGATGCGCAGGCCAGCACCTTCCTGGATGGCTTCCGCGACATCGGTGCGCAGTCGCGCGAAATGTTCAATATCGAATCGGTGGAAGTCACCAAGGGCCCCGCCGGTGCTTACGACGGACGCGGCTCGGCCGGCGGCAGCATCAACATCGTCAGCAAGGCGCCCAGGCTCGGCAACTTCGCCGAAGGCAACTTCGGCGTTGGCAACGCCAGTTACAAGCGCGCCACCGCCGACGCCAACTGGCAGTTCGGCGAACGCACGGCCGTGCGCATGAACGCCATGTATCACGATGCCGGCGTGCCCGGCCGCGACGCCACGCACCAGGAGCGCTGGGGCTTTGCCCCTTCGGTGGCTTTCGGCCTTGGCACCGATACGCGGCTGACGCTGTCCTACTACCACATGGAATCGGACGGGCTGCCCGACACCGGCATGCCCTACAACAATCCGAACTTTGTCCCGCGCACCGATGGCCGCCCGCGCACGCGGCTGGCCGGCGACGGTTCGCCGCTCAAGGTGCCGCGCAACACTTACTACGGCCTGGTCGACCGCGACTTCCGCAAGGACAGTGCGGACGTCGGCACGATCCGCTTCGAACACGATTTCAGCCCCGCGCTCAAGTTCCGCAACCAGACGCGCATCGCCCGCACCATGCAGGACTATCTCTGGACGCGGCCCGACGGCAGCTTCGATGGCAATATCTATTACGACATGGTCTGGCGCCGGACCAACCAGCGCCACGGCATATCCAATACGCTGGCCAACCAGACCGACCTGTCTGGCGAGATCCTCACTGGCACCCTCAAGCACAAGTACGCCTTCGGCGTGGAGTTCTCCCAGGACAAAAGCGAAAACGATAGCTACGACGTAGCCACAGGCAACAAACGATGCCCAAGTGGTCCGGGCGCGGCCAGTGGCTACAACTGCACCACCTTGTACAGCCCGAACCCGAACGACCCGTGGAACGGCCGGATCACCCGCACCTACAACCCGACCAACCACAAGGCCACCACCGCATCGGTCTACGCCTTCGACTCGATCGAGCTCAACAAGCAATGGCTGGTGAATGCCGGACTACGCCTGGACCGCTACCGCGGCGAGGTTCAGACCTCCCGAGCCAGCAGCGGCGCCGGCCAGCGCAGTACGTATGCGCGAGACGACAATCTCTTCAACTACCAGTTCGGCGTGGTCTATAAACCGGTGGAAAACGCCAGCATCTACGCGTCCTACGGTACCTCGTCCACCCCCGCAGGTGCCGTGGTCGGGCAAGGCAGCGAGCCGAGCGGGCTGGCGCCGACCAAGGCAGGCAGCGCGCTGTCACCCGAGAAAAATCGCAGTTTTGAACTCGGCACCAAGTGGGATGTACTGCACAAGCGCCTGGCACTAACCGCCGCCATCTTCCGGGTGGAAACCACCAACGCGCGCATCACCCTGGAAGACGGCCTCGCGGCCATGGCCGGTAACAAGCGTGTGGACGGCGTCGAACTTGGCTTTTCCGGCAACGTCACCGACCAGTGGGCGGTCTTCGGCGGCTACACCCACCTGAAGAGCGAACTGCGCAACAACGGCGGATCCGGCGCCGACTTCGGCGCGAGCGATGGCCACGCCTTCCCCAACACGCCATCGGACAGCTTCAGCCTGTGGAGTACCTACCAGCTATTCCCCAACCTCACCCTGGGCGGCGGCGCTTACTACGTATCCAAGGTGTGGGGCAGCCAGGCCCGCAACAATTGGGTGCCGGCCTACTGGCGCTTCGACGCCATGGCCGCCTACCAGTTGAACAAGAACGTGTCGATGCAGCTCAACGTGATGAACCTGGCCGACAAGGTGTACTACAACCAGGCCTATCCGGCGCACTACGCCTCGATTGCCCCCGGGCGCACTGCGATTCTCAACGTGAACCTGCGCTATTGAACGCCGGTTAACACGAAGAGCCATGGCCACCCGCGCGGGTAGGCCATGGCAGGCAGCACCGTGTCGCCAAGCCAAAATGTAACGTTTTCGCTACAGACGCTTCATATGTATGTCTTGACTGACATATAAACACAAATGATAATCCATCTCATTCGCAACATTATTCAAGCAATCGGGGATTTTTGTGCAAACCGCTGTCGTTATCAGGAAGAACAAAAAACACAACGTCATCCCGCGCCTCTCCGGTGCGGTAGGCATGGCCGTGGCAGCCGCTCCGGTGGCTGCCCAATCCGCTGATACCAAACTGGCAGCGGTCGAATTGCCGGCGGTAACCGTCAACGGCGCATCGGAAAGCGGCTTCAAGGCGGATACCGCTTCGTCAATCAAGACGCCCGGCGCCCTGCTCGACACGCCCAAGTCGATCACGGTCATTCCGCAGGAAGTGATCCAGAGCACCGCTTCGACCAGCCTGAGCGACGTGCTGCGCACGGTACCCGGCATTTCCTTTGGCGCCGGCGAAGGCGGCAACCCGGTTGGCGACCGGCCTTTTATCCGTGGCTATGACGCGCAGGCCAGCACCTTCCTCGATGGCTTCCGCGACATCGGTTCGCAGAGCCGTGAATTGTTCAATGTCGAGTCTGTCGAGGTCACCAAGGGCCCGGCTGGCGCCTATGACGGCCGCGGCTCGGCCGGCGGCAGCATCAATATCGTCAGCAAGGCGCCCAAGCTGACCAGCTTCGCCGAAGGCAACATCGGCGTCGGCAATGCGGAGTACAAGCGCGCCACCGTCGACGGCAACTGGAAGTTCGCCGAACATGCGGCCTTCCGTTTGAATGCCATGGCTTACGATGCCGGTGTCGCCGGGCGCGATACCACCCACCAGAATCGCTTGGGCATTGCACCGTCCGTGGCGTTTGGCCTGGGTACCGACACGCGCCTGACGCTGTCCTACTACCACATGCAGTCTGATGACACGCCAGACACCGGCATCCCCTATAACAACCCCACCTTCAACGCCCGCACCGACGGCCGCCCGCGCACGCGCGTGGCCGGCGACGGCTCGCCGGTAAACGTGCCGCGCAACACCTACTACGGCCTGGCGGACCGCGATTTCCGCAAGGACAACGCGGATATGGGCACGATCCGCTTCGAGCACGATTTCAGCCCGGCGCTCAAATTCCGCAACCAGACCCGTATCGCACGCACGACGCAGGACTACATCTGGACCCAGCCTGACGACAGCCAGGGCAACCTGTACTACGACATGATCTGGCGCCGCGCCAATACGCGCATCTCCACCGCCAATACCATCGCCAACCAGACGGACCTGTCCGGCGAGTTCGCCACCGGTTCGATCAAGCACAAGTACGCCTTCGGCGTGGAGTTCGCGCAGGAAAAAAGCCAGAACGACACTTACAACGTGGACACGGGCAACAACCGCTGCCCGAAGGGCCCGGGCGCGGCCGGCGGCTACAACTGCACCACGCTGTATAGCCCGAACCCGAGCGATCCCTGGGCCGGCGCGATCAGCCGCGTGAACAACCCGACCAACTCGAAGACCAACACCAGCTCGGTCTACGCCTTCGACTCGATCGAGCTGAACAAGCAGTGGCTGGTCAATGCCGGCGTGCGCTTCGACCACTACAGCACCGAGTTCCAGGCAGCTCGCGCCGCCAACGGCACCCGCGCCGAGTATGCACGCGACGACAACCTCTTCAACTACCAGTTGGGCGTGGTCTACAAGCCGGTGGAGAACGCCAGCTTCTATATCTCCTACGGCACCTCGTCGACGCCGGCCGGCTCCTTCCTGGCCCAGGGCAGCGACGGCAACGCGCTGGCACCGGATCGCAATGGCCGCAATCCCGGTTCCAACCTTGCCCCCGAAAAGAACCGCGCCTTCGAAATCGGCACCAAGTGGGACGTGCTGCGCAAGCGCCTGGCGCTGACCGCGGCGATCTTCCGGGTGGAAACCACCAACGCCCGCATCACGATGCAGGATGGCACTGCTGCCATGGCCGGCGACAAGCGCGTTGATGGCGTGGAACTGGGCTTTTCCGGCAACGTCACCGACAAATGGGCTGTGTTCGGCGGCTATACCCACCTGAAGAGCGAACTGCGCAACAACGGCGGGGCCGGTTCGGCCTTTGGCGCCACCAACGGCCAGTCCTTCCCCAATACGCCTGCGGACAGCTTCAGCCTGTGGAGCACCTATCAACTGTTCCCCAACTTCACGGTGGGCGGCGGTGCCTACTATGTGTCCAAGGTGTGGGGCAGCGAAGCCAGCAACAAGTGGGTGCCCTCCTACTGGCGCTTCGATGCGATGGCTTCGTATCGCATCAACAAGAACGTGGCGCTGCAACTCAATGTGATGAACCTGGCCGACAAGGTCTATTACAACCAGGCTTACGCCAGCCACTATGCGTCGATCGCTCCCGGACGCCAGGGCATCCTGAGCCTGAACGTGCGCTATTAAGCGGCCGCAAGCGCCCGGCAAACACCGCGGCGCCGGCACACGGCACACCACCCTCGCGGCGCGGTGTGCCGTTTTTACTTTATCCGCCCCGCATGGACACACTGCACACACTCCCCTTCCGCATCGCCTCCCCAGGCGAACTCGACCAGCTCGGCGCCGCCGGGCTGGCGGACAAGCTGCGCGAGCCCCCGCGCCTCGCGCTGCCCTGGCTGGGCGGTGCGGCCGTGCAGGGCAACCTCGATGCGCAGATGATCCTGGGCCAGTGGTTCCTCGCCGGCCACGGGCTTGACCGCGACGATGCGCGCGCCTTCGCCTGGTTCAAGCACGCCGCGCACGCGGGCCATGCCGGCGCCGCGAACATGGCTGGCCGTTGCTATGAAAACGGCTGGGGCACCACGCAAGACGACAACGCAGCGGCGCAGTGGTACACACTGGCCGCGCAACGCGGCTCCGACTGGGGCATGTACAACCTGGCCACCGCGCTGGTGCTCGGCCGCGGCATAGCCGCCAGCCGGACCGAAGCGCTGGACTGGTACCGGCGGGCCGCCGGCATGGGACATGCGAAGTCGCTCAACATCGTGGGCGGCTTCTACGAAGACGGCTGGGAAGTCGAACGCGACGCGGCCATGGCGATGGACTACTATCGCCGCGCGGCCGAGGGCGGCGACTTCCGTGGCCAGTTCAACTATGCGCGCGCGCTGGCGCTGTGCGGCCAGGAGCACGAGGCCATCCGCTGGGTGCGAGAGGTGCCGCGCACCGCCACTGCGCCCTTTGTCGAAAAGATGCTCGACTTCCTGCGTGACGCGCCCGACGCGGTGCTTAACCGGCTGTTCAGCCACGCGGACGCCGCCGCGCGGCTCAGCTCACGCGAAAGCCGATCTTCAGCGTGACCTGGAAGTGCGCGACCTTGCCATCGGCAATGTGGCCGCGCGTCTCTACCACTTCGAACCAGTCGATGTTCTTGATGGTTTCGCTCGCCTTGTCGATGGCACTACGGATCGCCGCATCGCAACCGTCCGGCGATGAGCCAACGATCTCGACCAGCTTGTAGGTGTGGTTTGACATGTCCGCTCTCCTTGGCCCGATGGCCGCAGACGATCGTGCACGCCGGCCAGTCCGGTGCGCGCGATACACCCCTCCATCATAGGCAGCGGGCAACGCAAAGCCCAAGCGCGGTTACGCGCTGACAAGGGATTGTTGCAGCGCTCACCGGGCCAGTGCCGGATCATGCCGAAGCGGCCCCCGATACGCCGGCACGCCGGCGCGCGGGAAGGCCCGGCACGGCACGGCGCCGCCCGGCGATGTCCTCCTCCAGCCATTCGGCAAAGGCGCGCACCGCCGGCGGCAAGTGGCGCCCCGCCATGGTCTGGATCTGCAGGGCGCGCTGCTGCATGGCCCGGCTGGCGATCGGCACCAGTACGCGGCGCTCCGCGCGCAGGTTGTTGCGCACCGCCAGGGACCCGGTCAGGTACACCGCATCCGCGTACGCCTGATAACCCACCAGCGCGCTCAGCGAATTGCTGCTGAGCAATATGCGCGGGCGCAGGCCTTCCAGCCCGCAGGCCAGGTCGAATAGCTGGCGGATGGTATTGGTCTCGCTGGGCAGCGCCAGCGGGTATGCCACCACCTCCTTCAGGCTGGCGCGCTTGAGCGCCGCGAGCGGATGCTTGCGCGCCACATAGGCATAGACCGGCGCAGCCTCCGAATACACTACCTCGATGCCCTCCTGCGCCGCGATGGCAAACGTCAGGGCCAGATCGGCCAGGCCTTCGCGCACCATGCGCGTGGCGGCGGCAGGGGCGCACACTTCCAGAGAGAAGCTCACACCGGGATAGCGGCGCTGGAACAAGGCCATTGCGTACGGCATGTAGTCGCGCGCAAAGCCGTCGGTGCAGGCCAGCCTGACCGTGCTGTGCGCCACGCTGAGCAGACCCTGCAGGTCAGCCTGCAAGGTCTGCGCATCCAGGAAGGCGCGGCGCCCGTATTGCTGCACCACGAGGCCGGCCTCGGTCAGCCGCATGCCGCGCGGCTCGCGCTCGAACAGCGGCGCGCCCAGTTCGGCCTCGAGCCGCGCCACCTGCCTGCTGATCGCCGATACCGCCACATGCAGCGAGGCCGACGCCGCGCTGAGCGAGCCGCGCTCCGCTACTTCCAGGAAATAGGCGAGAGGAACGGCGTGGATCGACGTGAGCTTCATGGTTGCTGTTTCGCTGGTGGGGAAGACAGGCCGCTGCCACCGCCAGCGGGTGCGTCGGCCTTTGCGCAATGATAAGCCCGCGCGGTATTTGCCTTGCCGATTTTAGAAAGCAGCTTTCTGTCCGCCCCGGGCGCCGATGGTGCCGAAATGCCGCCCATTGCCGCCGCTGCGGCACCTTCTCGCGCAAACGGCACCTCGGCGGTGCGGATAATGCGCCGCGCCACGCCATAGGTGTGCGCGAAGCCGCCCGCGAGCGCCGGGAACGCTGTTGGCATTGCGACACGGCCCACGCCAACGCAGGGACGGCTGCCATTATCGTTATGCCATGCCCCTGCCTCGCTCTGCCTTCCGGACCACAGCTTGATGCGTCGCGGCGGGTCGAGAGAGAGCACCACAAGCCAACGAAGGAGACCAGGACCTCATGGAAGACATCTGCTACCTCGGCGCCGTGGAGATGGCCGCCGCCATCCGCAGCCGCGAACTGGGCGTGCGCGAAGCCGTCAGCGCGCACATTGCGCGCACCGAACGCGTCAACCCCGCCATCAACGCCATCGTCACCACCACCTTCGAGCAGGCGCTGGCCGCCGCCGATGCGGCCGACACGGCGCTGGCGCGCGGCGCCGCGCCCGGCCCGCTGTTCGGCCTGCCGGTGGCGCACAAGGATTCGTTCCTCAGCGCCGGGGTGCGCACTACCTTCGGGTCCGCCGTGTACCGGGACTTCGTGCCGGTCCAGGACAGCGCCGTGGTGGCTCGCCAACGCGCAGCGGGCGCCATCATGCTGGGCAAGACCAACCTGCCGGAGTTCGGCGCCGGCTCGCACACCTTCAACGCTGTATTCGGCGCCACCCGCAACCCTTACCGGCACGACGTCTCCGCCGGCGGCAGCAGTGGCGGCAGCGCCGCCGCGCTGGCCGCGGGCATGGTCGTGCTGGCCGATGGCTCCGACATGGGCGGCTCGCTGCGCAACCCGGCCAGCTTTTGCAATGTGGTGGGCTTGCGGCCTTCGATCGGCAGGGTGCCGATGACGCCGGCCAGCCATGCGTTCAACACGCTCACGGTGGGTGGACCGATGGGCCGCTCAGTGGCCGACGTGGCGCTGATGTTCAGCGTGCTGGCAGGCGACCATTCCGCCGACCCGCTGGCCATGGCCAACGGCGCGGCGGAATTCGCCGCGCCGCCCCGCCTCGATGGCAAGGGCCTGCGCATCGCCGTCAGCCCGACGCTGGGCGGGCTGCCGTTCGAGCCGGCGGTGAGCCGCATCCTGCAGGATGGCATTCGTCACTGCCAGGCGCTGGGCTGCACGGTGGATGAAGYCCAGCCGGACTTCAGCGGCGCGGACCATGCCTTCGAGGTGCTGCGGGCGCTGGCGTTCGCGACCAACTACGGCCCCGCGCGGGCCGAGCACGGCGAACTGATGAAGGACACCGTGCGCTGGAATATCGACCTGGGACTGACCCAGGACGGCGCTGCGATAGCCGAAGCCGAGCGTGCGCACAGCCGCATGTTCGCGCGCATGCAGGCGCTGCTGGAACGCTACGACTTCCTGATTGCGCCGGTGTCGCAGGTCCTGCCGTTCGCGGTCGAAACCGAATACCCGCAAAGCATCGATGGCGTGGCCATGCCGAGCTATATTGGCTGGATGCGTTCCTGCTACCGCATCACCATCACCGGGCATCCCGCCATCTCGGTGCCTTGCGGCTTCACGGAAGACGGCTTGCCGGTGGGCCTGCAGGTCGTCGGCAAGTATCGCGGCGAACGCGCGCTGCTGGCATTCGCGCAATTGTTCGAGCAGGCCAATCCGGCCGGGCGCATCCGGCCGGCTTTGTAAGGGGCCATGGCTGGCGGCGGCCATTCGATCCCATCGACCACATTGATCGCAACACCAAGGGGAAACACAGATGTTTGCAACGCGCATGACGAGATGGACCCTGAATGGCACCGGCAGCGTGGCCCGGGGCTTCGCGCTGGTTGTGGCGGCCTGCGCGGCCCTGGCTGCCGCCTGGCCGGCGCTGGCCGCGCCGTACCCGGACAAACCGGTCAAGCTGGTGGTGCCGTTCCCGCCCGGTGGCTCCACCGACGTGCTCGCCCGCCTGGTGGCGCGCAAGCTCGGCGAAGTCCTGCAGCAGTCCGTGGTGGTCGAGAACAAGGCCGGTGCCGGCACCATCGTCGGCGCGGACTACGTGGCGAAATCCGCGCCGGATGGCTATACCCTGCTGCTCAGCGCGGCCACCACGTTCACCGTCAACCCGGTCACCTACTCGCGCCTGCCCTACGATTCGCTAATGAGTTTCGAGCCGCTTGGCATGGTGGGCTCGACCGCGCTGGTGCTGCTGGCCAACCCCGCGGTCAAGGCGGATACGCTCAAGCAACTGGTAACCGTGGCCAAGGCCACGCCGGGCGGCATGTCGTACGGTTCCTATGGTGCCGGCACCACCGCGCACTTTGCCGGCGAGATGATCAACGCGGCCACCGGCATGGGCTTGCTGCACGTGCCTTACAAGGGCAGCGCACCGGCCATGGCCGACCTGATCGGCAACCAGATCCCGCTGTCGGTCGATACCGTGGTGGCGGCGGCCCCGCAGATCAAGGGCGGCAAGGTCAAGGCGATCGCCGTCACCAGCACCACGCGCTCGATGCTGCTGCCCCAGGTGCCAACCGCGATCGAAAGCGGTTTTCCCGGCGTGTCGCTCAGCACCTGGTTCGCCATCGTCGCGCCCAAGGGGATTCCCGTCCCGGTACGCCAGACGCTGGAGACCGCCATCGCCAGCATGATGAAAGATCCGGCGCTGCAGCAAAGCATGACCGCGAACGGATTCGAGCCGGAGTACGGCAGCGCCGCCGAGTACCGCGCGCGCGTCACCAGCGAGATCGCGCGCCTGCGCAAGATCGCGCAGGCGGCGAATATTCACGCGGACTAAGCCGGTATCAGCCTCGCATGGCTCCATGCGAGGCGGCCCGCTCGCGAAAGAACGTCTCGAAGAATTCCACGCAAACGCGAATCTTGGCCGAACTGGTCAGGCGCGACGGGTACACCGCCCAGATATTCGCGTCCTGACCGCACTCCGGCAGGATCTGCTCCAGTTCGCCGCTGGCCAGCATCGGGCCCACATCCCACAGTGAACGCAGCACGATGCCGCGTCCATCCATCGCCCAGCGCACCACGACCTCGCCGTTATTGGAGGACAGCGGCCCGGTGACCTTGACGGTGTGCTCCGCGTTGCCGTTACGCAGCTTCCACACGCCAAAGGGATGGTCGCGCTCCTTGATCACCAGGCAGTCGTGGCTGGCCAGGTCGGCCAGCGTGCGCGGCCGGCCGCGGCGTGCCAGGTAGGCGGGCGACGCGCACAGCACGCGGCGGTTGTCGCCCAGCCGGCGCGCGATATGGTGCGGCGCGATCTCATCGCCCACGCGGATGTCGAGATCGAAGCCTTCGGTCGCCACGTCAACGAGCCGGTCGAACACTTCGAAGCGCACCTGGAGCGCGGGGTACAGGGTGGACAGTTCCGAGATGGCCGGCGCCACCACCCGGCGCCCGAAGCCAAAGCTGGAGCAAACCCGCAGCAGGCCGCGCGGGTTGCGGCGCGTGCTGGAGACTTCCTCGTAGAGATGATCGATATCGTCCAGGATCCGCTGCGCCAGCGCGTAGACCCGCTCGCCCTCCTCGCTCACCACCACGCGGCGGGTGGTGCGGTGGAACAGCTTGACCGCAAGCGCAGCTTCCAGCATATGGATGCGCTTGCTGATATAGGCCGGCGACACGCCAAGCGCCTCCGCGGCGGCGGAGAAACTCGACTTGCGGGCGACTTCGATGAAGACGCGCAGGTCCTCGTTGAGCAGGTCATTCTTCACGAAGTGTGTTTTATCGGTTCACGGATTGGCCGATTATATTCCGACGGGAATTCCTTACCATGGGCCATCCCAATCCAGACTGTGAACCATCCGCCATGACAACCACCTCCCCCGCACCCTTCCGCATTGCCGTCATCCCTGGCGACGGCATCGGCAATGAAGTCATGCCCGAGGGCCTGCGCGTACTCGAAGCCGCCGCCGAGCGCTTTTCGCTGGGCCTGGAATTCGTGCGCTTCGACTGGGCGCATTGCGACTACTACCTGCGGACCGGCGCCATGATGCCCGCCGACTGGCGCGAGCAGTTGGAAGGGTTCGATGCGATCTATTTCGGCGCCGTGGGCTGGCCCGCCAAGGTGCCCGACCACGTCTCGCTGTGGGGTTCGCTGCTGAAGTTCCGCCGCGACTTCGACCAGTACGTGAACCTGCGCCCGGTGCGGCTGTTCGAGGGCGTGCCCTGCCCGCTGGCAAACCGCAAGCCGGGCGATATCGACTTCTTCGTGGTGCGCGAGAACACCGAGGGCGAGTACACCTCGCTGGGCGGCCGCATGTTCGAGGGCACCGAGCGCGAGGTGGTGCTGCAGGAATCCGTATTCAGCCGAGTCGGCACCGACCGCGTGCTGCGCTATGCCTTCGAACTGGCCAACTCGCGCGCGCGCCGGCACCTCACCGTGGCCACCAAGTCCAACGGCATTGCGGTCAGTATGCCGTACTGGGACGAGCGCACCGACGCGATGGCGCAGCACTATCCCGACGTGACGGTGGACCGCCAGCACATCGACATCCTCACCGCACGCTTTGTGCTCCAGCCCAACCGCTTCGACGTGGTGGTGGCCTCCAACCTGTTCGGCGACATCCTTTCCGACCTGGGCCCCGCCTGCGCCGGCACCATTGGTCTGGCGCCCTCCGCCAACCTCAACCCGGACCGCAAGTTCCCGTCGCTGTTCGAGCCGGTGCATGGCTCCGCCCCCGACATCTACGGCAAGGCCATCGCCAACCCGATCGCCATGATCTGGTCCGGTGCGTTGATGCTGGAGTTCCTCGGCGGCGCCGAAGGCATGGATGAAGCCGGCAGCGCGCGCTGCCGCGAGGCGCACGACGCCATCGTGCGCGCCATCGAGACCGTGCTGGCGCGGGGCCCGCGCACACCTGACCTGGGCGGCGACGCGCATACCGGGGACGTGGGCGAGGCGATCGCCGCGCTGGTGCGCCAGGCCGATGCGCAAGCCCTCGCCGCCTGAAGCGCTCTGGCCGTGCCTCGCGCCGCGGGGCGCGGCGCTATTTCACCTTGCCGGTCGCCTTGCCCGTCGCCTTGCCCGTCGCCTTGCCGGTCGCCTGGACGGCCACGATCACGTGCGTCGGCTGCCCGGACTCTTCGTCGCGGCATAGCGCGGCCCGGATGCTGACCGGCAACTGCCGCCCGTCCTTGCGCACAAGGCGGGCTTCGAACGCGCAACGCTCCTCGCTACCCGTCAGCAGGGCCTGCAGCGCTTCGCCATCGCCCGCCAGCAGATCTGGCAAGGTGATATCCGCCAGCTCCGCCTCCGCATAGCCGAGCATGCCGGTCAGCGCCGCGTTGACCGACTCCCATTGCCAGCCGATCCCGATCAGCGCCATGCCTTCGGAGGCAAGCTCGAAGACCGCGCGAAAGCGCGCCTGCTGATCGCGCAGCGACTGCTCCACCTTCTTGCGCGCAGTGTTGTCCATGCTGATGCCGACCATCTTGACCAGGCGGCCTTCGACATCGCGGATCGGCGTCGCGCGCGAGGAAATCCAGCGGATGCCGCCATCCGGCGGCAGGATGCGGAAATCGAACTCGTGCGGCTCGCCGGTGCGCAGCGAGTCCTCGTAGATCCGCTCCATCATCGGGATATCGTCGGGGTGCGCGCGCTTCCAGAAGTCGGCATTGCTGGCGATCGGCCAGCCGTACACGCTTTCCACGTTCGGCGAATAGGTGACGGCATCGGTGATGAGGTTCCACTCCCAGGTCACGATGCGCGCGGCCTCCTGCGCCAGCTTCATCCGGGCTTCGCTATCCATGATCTCGGCGGTGTACTTGCGCCGCACATCCGTCATCGTCATCGGCAACGGCACGGCGCTGGACGACTCGGCCTCGCGCTGGGCCTCTTCGCCGTAGCGCAGCCAGATCCAGTTGACGTTGAGGAACGCGGCCAGCTTGCGCAGGTTGTCATAGTCGATCTCGCCGCCGCGCGTCCATTTATGGACGGCGGGGCGCGACAGCCCCAGCGCGGTGGCGACGGCCTGGAGCGTGAGCTTCTTGTGCTCGAGCAATTCCTTCAGGCGGAAAGCAAAGCTGTTTTCTGTCATGGTAGCGGCCGCATGAGCCTGGGTCACCCGAGGTCAGGCCAGTAACGAATCCTAAGAGTCCGAAAGGATACACCGCCGACACGCGAACACCTTCCGCAACGCGTCCCGAACGCGCGGCACGGCACGAAGTGCATCGTTCTCCACGCCCACCCCGGCATTTTTCAGGAGCGCGCACAGGTAAAGCGAAATCCCGCTTGTGCAAGCCGGAATTCTTCCTTAGACTACGCTTCGTTAACCAATGGTTATCGTAACTTATTGGTTAACTTTCCAAAAATCATCAAGGAGCCCGGAGAAGGCCCCATGCCCCGCAACTGCCAACCATTCCGTGCGCACGGACGCATGGAGGAGGAGACTAAATTGAGTACTACAAAAAGCAGCAGGGACTTGTTCCTGACAGGCTGCACCGTGGCTGCGGTCGCCGCCACCGTGGTCGCCATGACCATGTGGCCCAGCCAGGCAGCCGCCACCGCGTCGCAACTGTTCAACTGGGCCACGCGCTCGTTCGGATCCTTTGTCCAGGTGTTCGTTTTCGGCTGCGTCATCGCCTGCCTGGCGCTGGCGTTCAGCAAGTACGGCAATGTGCGCCTGGGCGAAGGCAAGCCGGAATACGCCACGCTGTCGTGGGTTTTCATGTTCATCTGCGCCGGCATGGGGTCGTCGACCATGTACTGGGGCGTGATGGAATGGGTCTATTACTACCAGTCGCCGGGCCTGAACATCGCCACCGGTACGCGCCAGGCGCTGGAGTACAGCATCAGCTATTCGTTCTTCCACTGGGGCCTGAGCGCCTGGGCGGTCTACGCCCTGCCCTCGCTCGCCATGGCGTATCACTTCCATGTGCGCAAGAACAAGGGCCTGAACCTGGCCTCGATGGTGCAGGCCGTGACCGGCTTCAAGGCCAGCGGTCCCGTGGGCCGGGCGGTGGACCTGATCTTCCTGCTGACCATGTTCGGCGCACTGACGGTATCGATCGCCCTGACAGCCTCCACCTTCACGCGCGGCCTGTCGGGCCTGAGCGGTGTGCCCGATACGTTCGTCACGCAGTTGATCGTGATCGTCGGCGTCTCCGTGATCTTCTCGCTCAGCGCCTATGTCGGCATCGACGGCGGCATGCAGCGCCTTAGCCATATGGTGTGCTGGGGCGCGCTGCTGCTGGCCGCCGTGGTGCTCGCGGTGGGCCCGACGCTGTTCACTGCGAACAATGTCGTCAACGGCCTGGGCCTGATGCTGCAGAACTACATCCACATGAGCCTGTTTACCGATCCCACCGGCGACGGCACCTTCAGCCGCGGCTGGACGGTGTTCTACTGGCTGTGGTGGGTGTCGTACTCGCCGGGCGTGGCGATGTTCGTGGCCCGCGTGTCGAAGGGCCGCAAGATCAAGGAAGTGATTTACGCGCTGTTGCTCGGCGGCAGCGTCGGTTGCTGGTTCTTCTTCGGCGCGCTGGAAAGCTACAGCATGCACCAGTACATCAGCGGCGCCATCGACGTGCCGCGCATCCTGAAGGAGCATGGCGGCGAATCCGCGGTGGAAATGCTGTTGCTGGCCTTGCCTGCCGGCAAGCTGTTCCTGGCGGCCTACCTGTTCATCATGATCATCTTCCTGGCGGCGCACGTGGATGCCGTGGCCTATGCGGTGGCCGCCACCACCACACGGAATATGCGCGAAGGCGAAGACCCCGCGCCAGGCAGCCGCGTGTTCTGGTGCGTGCTGCTGACGCTGGTGCCCCTGGCCATGCTGTTCACCAAGGCATCGCTGGACACCATGAAGACCGCCGTGGTGCTGACCGCGATCCCGTTCCTGGTGATCCTGGCCATCAAGCTGTTCGGCCTGTTCCGCTGGCTGCTGCAGGATTTCGGTACGGTGCCCGCGCACGACATCGAAGCTGGCTTCGTGCCCGAGCGCAACGCCGGCGCCCCTGCGCCCGCCGGCCAGCCACCCGAAGCCCTCCCGCGCGACCAGTCCGCCGCCGCCACGCTTTGAAACGCCGGCCCGGCAACGGGTCTCCTTTTTGTCCGATTTGTTAAATATAGATTAACAGTTAACCATCATAGACAACGATCATGAAAGACATTGCTCCGCTCGCTCCAGACTTTTGCGCCGACCCCGAAAACGCCTGGACCCTGCCCAAGTCGTACTACACCAACGAAGCGATCTTCGAGTTCGAGAAAGAAAAGGTCTTCGCCAACAGCTGGATCTGCATCGCCCATCGCAGCGAACTGGCCCAGCCCAATGACTACATCACGCGCGAGGTGATCGGCGAGAACATCGTGGTGCTGCGCGACCGCGACAACGTGCTGCGCGCGTTCTACAACGTGTGCCCGCATCGCGGCCACCAACTGCTGTCGGGCAGCGGCCGCGCCAGGAACGTGATCACCTGCCCGTACCACGCCTGGACCTTCAAGCTCGACGGCGAGCTGGCCCATGCGCGCAATTGCGAGAACGTCGCCCACTTCGACAAGGACAAATCCAGCCTGGTGCCGGTCAGGGTCGAGGAGTACGCCGGCTTCGTCTTTATCAACCTCAACCCGGACGCCGGCACGGTGGAAGCGCAGTTGCCGGGCCTGCAGGCCCGCATGCGCGAAGCCTGCCCCGTGATCGACGACCTGCACCTGGGCGCGCGCTTCGTGACCGAGACCCCGGCCAACTGGAAGAGCATCGTTGACAACTACATGGAGTGCTACCACTGCGGCCCGGCCCATCCCAGCTTCGCGGACTCGGTGCAAGTGGACAAGTACTGGCACACGCTGCACGAGAACTGGTCGCTGCAGTTCGGCCATGCCAAGTCGTCCGAGAAGTCGTTCAAGCTCGACGAGTCGGTCAAGGACCCGAGCTTCGCCGGCTTCTGGGCCTGGCCTTGCACGATGTTCAACGTGCCGCCCGGCGCCAACTTCATGACGGTGATCTACGAGTTCCCGGCCAGCGCCGAAGTCACGCTGCAGCACTACGAGATCTACTTCCTGAACAAGGAACTGACCGAGGAGCAGCAGAAGCTCGTCGAGTGGTACCGGGACGTGTTCCGACCTGAAGACCTGCGCCTGGTGGAGAGCGTGCAGCGCGGCCTGAAGTCGCGCGGCTATCGCGGCCAGGGCCGCATCATGGTCGACCAGCAGCGCAGCGGCATCAGCGAGCACGGCATCGTGCATTTCCATCAGAAGATGGCCAAGCAATACCAGCCCGTCTGAGCCAAGGGAGCCAGCATGAAACGCAACGACAACACGCTGTTCCGGCAACAGGCCTGCATCGATGGCCGCTGGTGCGACGCCGCCTCCGGCGACACCGTGGCGGTGTTCGATCCGGCCCTGGGCGAACAGGTCGGTACCGTGCCGCGGATGGGCGAGGCGGAAACCGTCGCCGCCATCGAGGCGGCCAACGCCGCGCTGCCGGCCTGGAAGCAGCGCACCGCCAAGGAGCGCGCCGGCCTGCTGCGCAAATGGTTCGAACTGATCTTGCAGCACGAGCAAGACCTGGCCGTGCTGATGACGCACGAGCAAGGCAAGCCCCTGCAGGAAGCACTGGGCGAGGTGCGCTATGCCGCCTCGTTCATCGAGTGGTTCGCCGAGGAAGCCAAGCGCCTCTACGGCGACGTGATCCCCTCGCCCACGGCGGACAAGCGGCTGCTGGTAGTGCAGGAGCCAATCGGCGTCTGCACGGCCATCACGCCCTGGAACTTCCCCGCGGCAATGATCACTCGCAAGGCGGCGCCGGCCCTCGCCGCCGGCTGCACCATGGTGGTGAAGCCCGCCAACGAGACGCCGTTCACGGCGCTCGCGCTGGCCGAACTGGCCCTGCGGGCCGGCATTCCGGCGGGCGTGCTCAATATCGTCACCGGCGACGCAGTCGCCATCGGCAAGCAGTTCACCAGCCATCCGCTGGTGCGCAAGCTGTCGTTCACCGGCTCGACGCCGGTGGGCCGCCTGCTGATGGCGCAATGCGCCGGCACCATCAAGAAAGTGTCGCTGGAGCTGGGCGGCAATGCACCCTTCATTGTGTTCGACGATGCCGACGTGGAAGCGGCCGTCGAAGGCGCCCTGCAGGCGAAGTACCGCAATGCCGGGCAGACCTGCGTGTGCGTGAACCGGCTGTACGTGCATGACGCGGTGTACGACCGTTTCGTCGACCTGTTCACCAGCAAGGTGGCCGAACTGCGCGTGGGCAACGGCTTCGACGCCGGCAGCGAGATCGGTCCGCTGATCACGCCCACGGCGGTGGCCAAGGTCAGCGAGCTGGTCGACGACGCCGTCGCCAAGGGCGCGCAGTTGCGCATCGGCGGCCAGCCGCACGCCGCCGGCGAGCAGTTCTTCGCGCCCACCGTCCTGACCGGGGTCAAGCCCGGCATGCGCGTGCTCGACGAGGAAATCTTCGGGCCGGTGTCGCCGGTCGTGCGCTTCTCGTGCGAGGAGGATGTGGTGCGCATGGCGAACGACACCATCTATGGCCTGGCCGCCTACTTCTACAGCCGCGACATCGGCCGCGTCTGGCGTGTCGCCGAACAGCTCGAGTACGGCATGGTCGGCATCAACACCGGCATGATCTCCAACGAAGTCTCACCGTTTGGCGGCGTGAAGCAGTCTGGCCTGGGCCGCGAAGGCTCGCGCTACGGCATCGACGACTACCTGGAAAAGAAATACCTCTGCATGGCGCTGTAAGCCACGCACGAGAGTGATACCAAGCCTGAAGAAAGAAGGAAGCAGCATGGGCAACCCCTACCAGTCGATGCGCGTCACCGTCACCCGCATCGAAGACGTCACGCCACAGATCAAGCGCTTCACGATGGCGCTTCCGGAAGGCGGCCCCATGCCGGGCTTCTCCGGCGGCGGCCATGTGATCGTGCAGATGGAAGACAGCGGCCAGCGCTACAGCAATGCGTACTCGCTGATGAACTCGCCCGAGGACCGCAGTTGCTACCAGATCGGTGTCCGGCGCGAGGAGCGATCCAAGGGCGGCTCCGCCTTCCTGCATGACAAGGTACGCGCCGGCGATACGCTGACGATCACCACGCCGAACAACCTGTTCGGCTTGCGCGAGGAGGCGCGGCGCCACGTCCTGATCGCCGGCGGCATCGGCATTACGCCGTTCATGTCGCAGTTGCACGAACTGCGGCGGCGCGGCGCGGACTACGAGCTGCACTACGCCTTTCGCAGCCCGGAGCATGGCGCCTTTCGCGACGAGCTCGCCGCCGCGCCGGACAGCGGCCGCTTCCGCTTCTACGCCGACAGCCTGGGGCAGAAACTCGACCTCGGCACGCTGCTGGGCAGGCTGCAGGACGGCGCGCATGTCTATGTATGCGGGCCGCAGCCGCTGATCGAAGCCGTGCAGGACGCGGCGGCGGCGCACGGCGTTCCCAGGGAGCGCGTGCACTGGGAGCAGTTCGCCGCGGCGCCCCAAGGCGGCGGCGCCTTCTCGGTAGTGCTGGCGAAATCCGGCAGGACCGTGGAGGTGGCCAGCGGCGAAACCATTCTCAAGGCCATCGAGCGCGAGAACGCGGCAAGCGTCGACTGCCTGTGCCGCGAAGGCGTGTGCGGCACCTGCGAGACGCGCATTCTCGAAGGCGAGGCGCAGCACTGCGACCAGTACCTGAGCAACGCCGAAAAGGCCGCACAGAAGACCATGATGATCTGCGTTTCCCGGGCCAGGGGACAGCGGATCGTGCTCGACCTGTAAGCAGCGGCCAATCCGGGGACGGCACCCGCCCACCTGGCTATCCCACAGACCGGAGGAGACATCAATGCACAAGACAGCCCTGCGCTGGCTGCTTGCGGGGGCGCTGCTGCCCGCCGCCGGCGGTAGCCACGCGCAATCCAGCGTCAACCTGTACGGCGTGGTCAGCACCGCGGTGCGCTACACCAGCAATATCGATGGCCTGCATCACGACCAGGCGGAACTGGTGGCGAGCGGCATCGGCGGCAGCCGCTGGGGCCTGAAGGGCGAGAACGACCTGGGTAGCGGCAACAAGGCGGTGTTCCTGCTGGAAAACGGCTTCGGCATCGACAACGGCCAGACCGCGTACAACGCGCTGTTCGGCCGCCAGGCCTATGTCGGCCTGGCTGGCGCCTGGGGCAGCCTCACCTTCGGCCGGCAGTACAACGCCCTGAACAACGTGGGCTGGAGCTTCAATCCGCTGGACCAGGGCTGGGGCAATTTCTGGTCGGACCCCTTGTACCTCGGCGGCGATATCTTCTTCCAGGACTACCGCATCAACAACAGCGTGGTCTACAAGGGCACGCTGGGGCCGGTGACGGTGCAACTGGACTACGGCTTTGGCGAGCAGCCCGGCAGCGCCGGCAAAGGCCAGACCCTCGGGGGCGGCGCCATGTACCAGAAGGGACCGCTCGCGCTTGGCCTGTCGTACGACCAGCGGCGCACGGCGGACGGGGCCGGCACCATCCGCAACTGGTCGGCGGGCGGCTCGTACGCCGTCGGCAAGACCACCCTCTACCTGGGGCATATGGGCCGCCACGAGGATGCCGGCGCCGCGCGCTTCGGCATCTACTTTGCCGGACTCGGGCATCAGGCCATGCCGGCCTTGCACCTGTCGGCCGCGTACTATCGCTACCAGCAAGGCGGCGGCGTCACCACGCAGTTCCAGGCCACCTCCCAGTGGCTCGGGGGAGGATCGGCGGATGCCGTGGCCGCCGTGGCGGACTACGCGTTCTCCAAGCGAACCAGTCTGTTCCTGGAAGTCGATGCGGTCAGGGCGCGCGGCGGGGCCGCGGGACGCGAGACGGAGTACTGGGGCGGCAGCCCCGTGACTGCGTCCGCCGGCACGACGCGGTTCGGTGTCATGCTTGGCATGCGGCAGATTTTCTGAGACGGTGCGGCCGGGGCTCGGTGTTTGCGCCGGCAAGGATCATGCCATCGCGTTGCCCGTTGCGATGTGTTGCCAAATGCGTAAAACGCATGCATGCGCCGAGAAAGTGTTTGTCCTTTCCCGCGCATACGTTCTACCTTACGAATGTGCGCCCTGCCTTTCCGGAGACCGCAATGGCAATCCGCTCCACCGCTTCACACAGTACCGCACAGTTAAGGCGACTGGTCGGCCAGTTGCAGGCCGAGGTCGACTCGCTGGATCACCTTGCCATCTTCGACGCCGAGACCCAGACCGCGCTGGGCCAGGCCCGCGACCGCCTCACGCAAGGTATCGAGGCCATTGAGGACGCCATCCAGAGCCTGCGCGCGCTGCAACAGGTGCGGCCATCGGCCATGCGGTCCCGAAAGACGACGCCGCGCGCCGCCTGATGCGCGGGAGCGCGTGCTGCCTGCCACCTTGCTCAGAATTCCTGCACGGCAGGACGCAACACGATTTCGTTGATATCCACGTCGGCCGGCTGTTCGATCGCGTAGGCGATCGCGCGTGCCACCGAGTCCGCCGGGATGGCCTGCCGGTAGAACTCGCCCACCGTCTTCGCACTCTCCGCGTGGCTGCTGCCCAGCTTGAGCTCTGAGTCCACCGCGCCCGGCGAGATCACCGTGGTGCGGATGGCGCCACCGGCTTCATGGCGCAAGCCTTCCGAGATGGCGCGCACCGCGAACTTGGTGCCGCTGTACACCGTGCCGCCCGGGCTGAACACCTTTACGCCCGCGACCGAGGCAATATTGATGAAGTGCCCGGCGCCCTGCTTCTGGAACACCGGCAGCGCGGCGGCGATGCCGTACAGCACGCCCTTGATGTTGATGTCGATCATGCGCTCCCATTCCTCGACCTTTGTCTCGCTCATGGGGGCGATGGCCATGAGGCCGGCATTGTTGATCATGACATCGACCCGGCCATAGCTGTCGACCGCCTTCTGCACCAGGGCTTCGACATCGGCACGCCGGCTCACATCGGCGATCGCCACCTCGGCCTTGCCGCCCTTGGCGCGGATCTCCGCGGCCAGCGTCTCCAGACGATCGCCGCGCCGCGCGGCCAGCACCAGCGAGGCGCCGGCGGCGCCCAGGTGGCGCGCGGTGGCTTCGCCCAGTCCACTGCTGGCGCCAGTAATGACAACGACCTTGCCTGCGATATTTGTGCTCATCATCCACTCCGTATCCGTGCGCAGGCGGTTTGCCTGCCGACGAGACGATTATGTTGGCTGACGGCATCAACAAAAATGGAAATGTTTTGATTTCAGTATTCCACCGGATGGAATTATCTCCACGGATAGCTGCCGCCGGCCTCTCGCCGGCGAGCGAGAGAACGGTAGCTCAGGGCGCCACGGCGGCGCTGCCAGTGAAGTAGGCCACCAGCGCGTCGAATACCAGCCGGATGCGCATCGGCACCGGGCTGCGGCGCGAGCGATAGATATACAAGCCCCACGGTGCCGGTGCATGCCGGTCCAGCACGCTGACCAGGCGGCCCGAGCGCAGGTGGGGCTGCGCGAGGTAGTCGGGCAACTGGCCGTAAGCGAGTCCGGAGAGGATCGCCTCCATCTCGGTTTCCGGATCGTCGGTAAGAAAGGCCGGAGAGCGCGGGTTGAACTGCTCGCCCTGGGCGAAATACCACGGCCAGGCCCGGCCGCTGCTGCGGTCGATCAGGCCGGTGGTGGGCAGCGCGGCCAGCCCGGCCAGGTCGGCCGGCTTGCCCACGCGCGCCACCAGTTCCGGCGTGCCCACCACATGGAAGCCCACCCGCGTCGTCATGCGCGCGACCAGCCGCTGGTCGCGGAACATGCCAAGGCGCAGGCCGATATCGATTTCGTCGTCGACCACATCGGCAATCTGGTCCGAGAGCCGGATATCGAGCGTGATGCCCGGATGCGCCAGCGCCACCTGCCGCAGCGCCGCCAGCAAGTGCAGCCGGCCGAGCGTGCTGGGCGCGGTAATCCGCACAGTGCCCTTGAGCTCGGTGTCCGAGCGGCCGGCCGGATGCGCGAACAAGCTGTCCACATCAAGCAATGCCGAGCGCGCGCGCTCGGCCAGCCGCTCACCGGCGGCAGTGATGCGGATCTGACGCGTATTGCGGTGGAACAGCGGTTCGCCCACGGCTTCCTCAAGGTCCTTGACCGCGCGCGTCACGGTTTGCGGGGACGTGCCCAGCCGGGTGGCGGCTGCCTTGAACGAAGCCGACTCCGCCGCCGCGCAGAAGATCCTAAGCATTTCCAGCCGGTTAAGCATGGTGATATGCGCCGTGGAAGTGAGGGCGTCTGATGATTATGCAAAGCGCGATTATAAAAGCTGCTGCCGTGCGAGATGAGATCCCTCTCATTGACGCCCTGCGCTATCTCCCTCGCTCATTGCGCCCCGGTCTGGCAGAATGCCCGACGCCCGCGGCCCGGACCGAGCCACTGTCCGGGCGCCGCACGGCCTGCCCTCGCGTCCATGCGGTCGCCTTGCGCGGGCTTAACTGTGATGAACGCCGGCACGGCGCACGCCTGCGGTGTTCACCCTGATCTTTAAGGATTCCGTTCCCGAATGAAGAAGCTTTTCCTCTCGCTGGCTCTGTGCCTGACCTCCGGCCTGGCCAGCGCTTCCGGTGGCTTTTCCGAGTGCCCTCAATTCTTCGCGCAACAGGCAGCACCCAAGGCGCCGGGTTCGCCGGAACTCAAGCTGCGTGCGCTGTGCTACGACGCATTCGCGGTCATGCACTCCGGCCGCAGCAAGACACCGCTTTTTGTTGCCGAGCGCCTGTCGCGCGCGCAGTTGATGGATGCCAAGGACGAAGAGCGAACCAACCGTTTCTTCTCCGATGCGCGCCTGCCGCGCTCGGAGCGGGCAGAGCTGGACGACTACAAGGGCAATGAAGGACTGGACCGGGGACACATGTCGCCTGCTGCCGATCAGCCGACCGCGCAGGCCATGGCGCAATCGTTCACGCTGGCTAACGTCGTGCCGCAATACAGCCAGAACAACCGCAAGGCGTGGGCCTCCATCGAAAAGGCCACGCGCAAGTATGCGATGCGCGCGACCGGCGATGTCTATGTCATTACGGGCCCGGTATTCGACGGGAACGTGCGCACGATCGGCAGCGGGAAAGTCTGGGTCCCGACGTATCTCTACAAGCTGGTCTATGACCCGTCGACGAACCGGGCCTGGGCGCACTGGATCGAGAATTCAGACGCCGCGCGGCCCGGCAAGCCGATCTCCTATGGCGAACTGGTGAAGCGCACCGGAATCGAGTTCCTGCCTGGCGTTCACCCTGCGAGCTGATCCGGCGCCGACGCGGCAGGGAAGTGGCGGGCGCGTGGCAAGCGCGCGCCCGCCACGGCGGCGTGGCGGCACGGGTTGCTGCACGCCCGGCACGTCTGGCCGGACAGTGGCACACTTGCGGTTTGCCGGATTTACGTCCCGTCACTGCCTTACCGCCGTCTTATCCCCGCGTTACCTTTTCATTCCTCAAACCCAACACCGATGGAGCAAGCCACCATGCCCGACAACAGCCAATGGATCCGTGTCGAAACCGAAGGCGGCGCCTTCGATGCCTACCTGGCCCTGCCCCCCGCCGGCAAGGCCGCCAGCGCGCCGGGCATCGTGCTTGTACAGGAAATCTTCGGCGTCAATGAGCATATTCGCGCGGTAGCGGACCAGTACGCGCTCGACGGCTATGTGGTGCTGGCGCCCGATGTATTCTGGCGCCACGCGCCGCGCGTGGAACTGGGCTACTCCGGCGATGACTGGGCAAGCGCCATGGAACTGCGCCAGAAGACCGACGTGGAACTGGCGGTGAAGGATATCGCCGCTACCGCCAAGGCGCTGCGCGCCCAGCTCGGCGCGGGTGCGAAGATTGCGGCGGTCGGCTACTGCTTCGGCGGCCTGCTGTCCTACCTGAGCGCCGCGCGCGGCCTGGTCGACGCGGCGGTCCCGTATTACGGTGGCGGCATCCAGAACAACCTGAAGGAAGCCGCCAGCATCAAGGTGCCGGTGCAGTTCCACTATGGCGCGCTCGACGCGCACATCCCGGCGGAGGCTGTCGAGCAGGTGCGCGCCGCGGTGGCCGGCAATCCGCGCGCGGAGATCCACGTCTATGCCCAGGCCGATCACGGCTTCAACTGCTGGGCGCGTGGTTCCTATCACCAGCCCTCTGCCGCGCTGGCACATGGCCGCGCACTGACCTTCCTCGCCGGCGCGCTGTAAGCCCGTCCGCCGCATCGCTGCGCTGCACAAGCTGCGGCGCAGCGCCTCCCCCAGCGTCCCCCTCGCCCGGGTGCCTTGCACCGCGGGCGCCCCGCCCGTATCCTGGCTCCCGAGCGCCAACGCCGCAGCCATCGCGCATCATCGCCCGCCATCGGTACTGATCCGTGCATGATCGACCCATGACCCGCTGCGGCATCGGCTCAAGACTTGCTGGACCCTAAAAAAAACAGAACGGAGACCACCATGCAGTCAGAGCAGCAACGCGTCCTGCGCAACACCGTCCCCGATGCCCTCGCCCGTGCGGTAAGGCGCAGTCCCGACAAGATCGCCCTGCGCTTCGGCGAGCGCAGCTGGAGCTACCGTGAGCTTGAGGCCGCGGCGGCCAGCGTGGGCGCGGCGCTGCAACGGTGGGGCCTGCGCCCCGGCGACCGGGTGGCGGCTTTTGGCAAGAACTCGGATGCCTATGTGCTGCTGTGGCTGGGCTGCCTGCGTGCCGGGCTGATCCATGTGCCGGTGAATTTCTCGATGACGCGCGGGGAAGTGGAGTACATCGTCAACCAGTCCGGCGCCAGCGCGCTGTTCGCCGATCCGGCGCTGGCCGCGCAAGTCGACGGCCTGCCTTGCCCCCTGCTGGGCAGCCTGCATGGCGGTGGYCCGCGCGATGTGCTCGCCGCCGCCCAGGGCCCCGGCGCRGATATTCTTGCCACGCTAGATGAGGCCATGCCGGCGCAGATCCTGTATACATCCGGCACCACGTCGGCGCCCAAGGGCGCGCTGATGACTCATCGCGCCTTGCTGGCCGAGTACATGAGCGCGATTGCAACGTGCGATATCAAGCCGGAAGACTATTCGCTGGCCGCGCTGCCCCTATACCATTCCGCGCAGATGCATGTCTTCCTGATGCCGCTGCTGCTGATGGGCGGCACCATCTTGCTGGCGCAGAGCCCCGAGCCGGGTTTTTGYCTGCGCACTGTGCGCGAGGCCGGCATCACCAGCTTCTTTGCGCCGCCTACCGTATGGATCGCGCTGCTGCGCCACCAGGACTTCGATCCGCGCGAGCTGACCTCGCTGACCAAGGCTTACTACGGGGCGTCGATCATGCCGCTACCGGTGTTGCTGGAGCTGCGGGAGCGCCTGCCGGCGCTGGGCTTCTACAACTGCTACGGGCAGAGCGAGATCGGGCCGCTGGCCACGGTGCTCGGGCCGGAAGCGCACCGGGAACGCCCTGCCTCGGCAGGCCGGCCCGTGCTCAACGTGGAAACCCGCATCGTCGATGAGAAGATGCAGGATGCCAAACCCGGCGAGCTCGGGGAGATCGTGCACCGCTCGCCGCAGTTGCTTACCGAATACTGGGACAAGCCGGGACAGACCGCTGAAGCCTTCAGCGGCGGCTGGTTCCACTCCGGCGATCTTGGCTATATGGACGAGGCGGGCTATCTGTACGTGGTTGACCGCATCAAGGACGTGATCAATTCCGGCGGCGTGCTCGTATCGAGCCGGGAAGTCGAAGAGTGCCTGTACCAGCATGAAGGCGTGGCCGAAGTGGCCGTCTTCGCGCTGCCGCATCCCAAGTGGGTGGAAGCGGTGGCGGCCTGCGTCGTGCTCAAGCGCGGCGCGGGCGCGGATGAGGAGGGGATGCTCGCCCATGCCCGCGCCGCGCTCGCACCGTTCAAGGTGCCCAAACGCATCGTGTTCGTGGCGGACCTGCCGCGCAACACCGCCGGCAAGCTGCTCAAACGGCAACTGCGGGAAGACTACGCCAGCTTGTTCGGCGCCTGAGCCAGGAGCTGTGCGCCCTGGTGTGGGACAGATCGCGCCATGTGGCGTAGCGGGTGCACGGCACCGGCTACGCCACCTGGGAACCCCTTACGCAATGGAAGACCCGGCAGCCACGCCTTCAGTAGGGCATCGCCACGCCGTTCTGCACCTTGACCCGGTCGCCGTTGCGCAGGTTGTAGGGCGTCGACTGCGTCAGCGTGAGATAGCCGTTGTCGGTGGTGCGTACCCGGATGCGGTACGCGGGCGGCGCCGTAGTAGTACGCTTCTCGACCTCGTTGCCAGCCAGGGCACCGGCCACCGCGCCGCCAATGGTCGCCACCGTATTGCCACGGCCGCCTCCCACCTGGTGGCCAAGCAGGCCGCCGACGACGCCACCGATCAGCGCGCCGGCGACGCCGCCTGCCGGCGCCTGCCCGGGCAACATCTCGATGTATTCGACGTTGCCGTAGCGCACGCCATAGGCATCGCTGCCGTAGGCGCCCTGGGCCGTATTAGCCTGCGGGTAGCCCGCTTGCGGATAGGACTGCTGGGGATAACCTTGCTGCGGGTAGCTCTCCTGCACCGGCGCCTGCTGCGGGTAGCCGGCCTGCGGATATTCCGGCTGCGGGTAGGCCGGTTGCGAGTAGCCCTGCTGCGGATAGGCAACGGGATAGCCGCCGCTTGCCTGCGTGCTGCTGCCATACGCGCCGGAGTTGCCATAGCTCCCGTAGCCACCATACCCGCCGCCATATGGCGCGGTCACGCAACCGGCCAGGGCGCCCGCGGCAAGCAGGGCGAGCGCGCTGGTACGAAGGGGGAAAGAGGGGAAAGGCATTTGTAGCTCCTGCGGATATCGCGAGTGGGAATGCGCGCGAGTCTAGGGCCGCGGGGCCGCCTCGGGTGTCACCGAGCCTTGTGAATGGTAACTGCCTGTAACGGCGCATGCGGTTTGGGTCGAAAAACCCGGGCCGCCTGCTTCACGACGGCTCAGGCGCGCTCCGCGCCATCGTCGTTGAAGGCCGTAAGGCGCGCTACGCGGAAGGTGCCGCGCAGCGATTCGAGTTCGCTCCGGTGCAGCATGGCCAGCCGGTTCAGGAAACGCTCGCCCTTGGCGAGCAAATGGACTTCCACGATCCGGCGGTCATCCGGATTGGCCTTGCGCTTGACCAGGCCGGCTGCCTCGCAGCGGTTGACCAGCGCCACCACGCCGTGCTGCTTGGCTTGCAGGCGCTCCGCCAGTTCGCCGATCGAAGCCCAGTCCTTGCCGGCGCAGCCACGGATATGCAGCATCAGCAGGTACTGCTGCACGGTCAGGCCTTCGTTGTGCGCGGCATCTTCGGAAAACCGCAGGAAACGCCGCAACTGGTAGCGGAAATCGGAGAGGGCTTCGAAGTCCTGCTTGTCGAGCAGGGATSGGGATGCGGCAGGCTGGCGGGTCATGGCGGGGCAGCGTGCGGACGCTGGGGGAACTTGGCTCGACGCTCATTATAGGGGCTGCCTCCGGCGGTCCCCCGACTCATCGGCGTTAGCCAGTTGACAAAGGCAGGCTCCGGTTTCGACCGCCGCCTGTGCGGGTATGGCAGAATCTGTGCGTCCGCAGACACTCCTGACTGCCGACATCACTACTGCCACCGGAACCGAAACCGATGTTCACGGAAATCGCCCTTTTCCTGCTCGATACCGTCTTCACCCTGTTCGGCATGGCGCTACTGCTGCGCCTGTGGATGCAATGGGCACGGCTACCCACGCGCAACCCCGTCTCGCAAGGCGTATTCCAGGTTACCGACTGGCTGGTCAGGCCATTGCGCCGGGTCATTCCGGGCCTTGGCGGCATCGACTGGGCGACCCTGATCGGCGCCTGGCTGACCGCCCTGGTGTTCCTGCTGCTCGTGCTGCTGCTTTCCGGAGGCGACCTCGCGCCCTACCTGCCGCTGGTCCTGCTGATTGCCGTTCTCAACGTATTGAAGTGGGGCATCAGCATGGTGATGTGGGTCACGCTGCTGATGGCGATCCTTTCCTGGGTCAATCCGCATTCGCCGGTCACGCCTGCCATCAACCACCTGACGGAACCGCTGCTGCGTCCGATCCGCCGCGTGGTGCCGCGCCTGGGCGGCTTTGACATCTCGCCGCTGGTCCTTTTCGTGATCGCGCAGATCCTGCTGATGATCATTGCCCGGCTTGGCGCAGGGCTGTTTGGCGCACGTTTCGGTCTCTGACTCAAGCCGGCGCGGGTGCGGATGGCCGTCCAGGCCAAAAATCCGGGCGGGATTATCCAGACTGACGAACAGTGTTTTGAGGATTAGCTCTTTTTCCTGGGCAGAAGGCCGCCTACAGTACGTGCAACGTGGAACACACCACGACATGCCAGAAGGAAAAAGCAGCATCATGAAGACTCTCACACAGCCCCGCACCCTCGCCGTTACCCTCCTCTGCGCCATCGGCTTGTCGATGGCTGCCGCCTCCGCGCACGCCAACTCGCCGGTTTCCGACCTCGCCCGCCTCGACGGCAGCATCGGCCGCACGGTGGACGCGTTCACCGACGGCGCCCGCACCGGTCCGCGCGATCCGTTCACCGATGGCGCCYACAACGGCCGCCGCGACCCGTTCACGGATGGTGCCCACAACGGCCCGCGTGACCCGTACACCGACGGCGCCCGCGGCACGAACGAAGCCCGCAGCAGCTTCAGCGACGGCGCCTGATTGCGCCCCGGCATTCACCTGGGATGGAAGAGACAGCAGTTGTGGCCTATCAACCGTAGTCGTCAAGAAGTGGCCACAGCCTAGCCAGGCGCCAACGGGCCGGCCTGCCAGCCGCCCCTTGCGCATGACCCCGCAGCCGCGCCGCCTTCACGGGCCGGGCGCGGCTGCGTCGTTTCCGCTACCCAGCAATCCGGATGCCATCATGGCTTCCACCGCTTCCATGAACACGCGCACCTTGCGCGGCTGCAACCGGCGGTCCGGCAGCAAGGCGAAGATCCGCAGCGGCGGTGGCGGATAGTCCGGCAATACCTTGACCAGGCGCCCCTGGGCCACCTCCGCTTCGCAATAGATCAGCGACAAGCGGGCGATGCCGAGGCCGGCCAGCGCGCCCTGGAGCCGGAGTTCGGCGTTGGCGGTCTGCATGCGCGGCCGGATCGGCACCGCCACGCGCTCGCCCTCGCGCATGAACTCCCACATGTCATCGCCGGGTGTGGTCAGGGTGGGCAGGTTTGCCAGGTCTTCTGGCAGCAACTGCGGGTGCAGGCCAGCGGCCAGCGCCGGCGCCGCGAATAGTCCCCGCTCGACGTGATAGATACGCCGCGCCACCGTCCCTGAATCAGGAAGATCGGCATCCACCGCCACAAAGGCCACATCGAACCCATCGCGGATGGGATCGACCATGCCTTGTGTGATCTCCACCTTCACATCGAGCGCCGGGTGGGCCGCCAGCGTACGGCAGATAACGCCGCCAAGCTGGTGCGCGCCAAACTCGTAGGGCGCGGCGATGCGCAGCACCCCTTGCACGCGTTCCTCGCGCGCCAGCGTTTCCTGGCGGATCTCGCGCAGCCGCGCGAACAGCGGAGCCACGTCGCGATACACCGCGCTGCCGGCATCGGTCAGGCGCATGCGCCGCGTGGTGCGCTGGAGCAACTTGGAGCCGATCGCCAGCTCGAGCCGTGCGACGGCCGCCGAGACCCGGGATTTGGGGCAGTCCAGCTGCTCCGCGGCGGCAGTGAAGGTGCCCTGCTCCACCACGCAGCAGAAGGCCTCCCAATCATTCCACTGGATTGTCTCGTTCACCGGACGATGTTTCCTTTACAAGCAATGTTGCCCAAACGCGCGACATTATGCGGCAGCCGGGACGCCTGCGCCGGTTCTCACCGTGGCGGCGGCGCCCCGGCCATGCGCCACTGGCGTACTGCGCGCATTTCCTCTACCCTTTCGGCCTTTCCGTGCGTATTCGGCAACCCGCCGAACTGACCGATGGCCAGCCCTGCCGCTCCCGACAATCCCGACAACCCGGCCACGGATGCTTCCGTGGAGCCCGCCGCCGCGGGCACGGAGAAGCCGAGCGATACCTATGTGCAGTCCTTTGCACGCGGCCTCTCGGTGATCCGCGCCTTCGACGCCCAACACCCGGCCCAGACCCTCAGCGAGATCGCGCAGGCCAGTGGCCTGACCCGCGCCGGCGCGCGCCGCATCTTGCTGACCCTGGTGGGCCTGGGTTATGTGCGCGCCGACGGCCGCCTGTTCCGCCTGACGCCGAAGATCCTCGACCTCGGTTTCGCCTACCTGACCTCGATGCCATTCTGGAACCTGGCCGAGCCGATCATGGAAGCGCTGTCGCAGGAAGTGCATGAAAGCTGCTCGATCTCCGTGCTGGATGGGACCGAAATCGTCTATGTGTTGCGGGTGCCCGCGCGCAAGATCATGACCATCAACCTGTCCATCGGCAGCCGGCTCCCGGCCTATTGCTCGTCGATGGGCCGCGTGCTGCTGGCGGGCCTGCCGGATGCGGAGCTGGACCGCGTGCTGCGCGCCACCGACCTGCGCGCCCGTACCAGCCGGACCGTCACCGACATCGAAACGCTCAAGGCCATCATCGCCGGCATCCGCGCGCGCGGCTGGGCGCAGAACGACCAGGAGCTGGAAGAAGGGCTGGTGTCGCTGGCCGCGCCGATCCGCAGCCGCGGCGGCCAGGTCATCGCCGCCATCAATATCAGTGGCCAGGCCAACCGCACCAGCGCCGACGAGATGGCCGGCAACTTCCTGCCGCCACTGCTGGCCGCGTCCGAGAAGATCTCCAACCTGGTCGGCCTGCGCACCTGATGCGCCCGGCATTGCGGCATCGCCCACAGGCCGGCCAGGGCGCTGGCCCGCGACGAGCCAGCATGGTGGATGCCGGTTAGCTTGCCGCGGGCATGGGCAGCGCAATGCTGCCGAATTCGGCCGAACGCGTGCCCGGCAGCGGATGGTTGCCGGCACCGAAATACGCAAAGGCGGCCGACAGCTTGACCGCCTCCGAGAGATTCTGCCCCGCGCTGTGAAATAGCCGGCTATCGAAGAACAATACGTCCCCGCGCTCCAGGGCAAGGGGCCGCACGCCACGCAGCAGGGCCTGGCTGCCCGGATGCGATTCGATCAGGAATTCCGCCGCATCGAGCTGGCCCGGTTCGAGGGCAACCGTGTGCGAGCCTGGAATGACGCGCAACACGCCGTTGCTCTCGTCCTCCCGGCCCAGCGCCAGCCACACCGTCACCAGTTCCGGGCTGGCAAACGACCAGTAACGGGTATCGCGATGCCAGCCGGTCTGGCTGCCATAGTGCGGATGCTTGGTCATCACGCAGTTGTGATGCGCCAGCGTCAGGAGCGGCGGCTCGCCCAGCAGGGTCGCCACGACCTTCGTTACCGCGGGGTCGACCGCCCATTGGCGAAACACCTCGTCGCGCCCGTAAGCCTGGCGCAAGCGCCGCACCGTGCCGCCGCCCGCGGCTTCGCGGCTGGCGGGTGCGCCGGGATAACCCAGTTCGGCTTCGTACTCCACAGGCGGGACCGCCGCGGCCAGTTGCTCGCGCGTTACCTGCTCGATCCGGTCGCAGACCTGCGGCGGGGCGAAGCCGCGCAGCACGATATACCCGTCGGCGTGGAAGACTCGGTTGAGTTCGTTCAATTCAGCGGCGGTCGGGGCGATGGCCGAAGCGGTGGAAACCGTGGAAACCGCCGTGGAAGCGGCGCCCGGCGGTACAGCAAGCGGGGAGTTCATTGCAGGGGATGTGGGGTTGGCAGGGCCGACAGCTTCGATAATGCCAGAAGCCGGGCAATCCGGCGCGCCCGGCATGTGCTGCGTGCGCAAACAGACTGTTCCCCGATACACACGCGCCGCTACAATGGCCGGGTCCTCCTTCCGACCCGCAAGGCCTCAAGTGACAGCTCGCCCACGCATCGTCGCATCGCTCTCCGAGGCGGAAGCCCAGCTTGGCCGCATCGTCCTGGGCAAGCCCAGGCAGATCCGGCTGGCGCTGGCCTGCATGCTGGCGCGTGGCCACCTGCTGCTGGAGGACCTGCCCGGCGTGGGCAAGACAACGCTGGCGCATGCGCTGGCGCGCACGCTCGGCCTGCAGTTCCAGCGCGTGCAGTTCACCAGCGACCTGCTGCCGGCCGACCTGATCGGCGTGTCCGTCTTCGTGCGCGACAGCGCCGAGTTCCGCTTCCATCGGGGCCCTGTGTTCGCGCAGGTGGTGCTGGCCGACGAGATCAACCGTGCCCCGCCGAAGACGCAGAGCGCCTTGCTGGAGGCGATGGCGGAAGGGCAGGTCACCCACGACGGCGTCACCCATGCCCTGCCGTCCCCGTTCTTCGTCATCGCCACGCAAAACCCGCTGGACCAGATCGGCACCCACGCCCTGCCCGAATCCCAGCTCGACCGCTTTACCATGCGCTTGTCGCTGGGCTATCCCGATCCGGCCTTCGAGCGCGTGCTCTACCTCGGCGGGGCGACACCCGCGGCCGGTACGCCCGTGATGGATGCCGAGCAGGTGGGCGCGCTGCAGCAAGCCGCGGCCCAGGTCTATGCCAGCCCTGCCCTGGTGGACTATGCACTGGCCCTGGTGCAGGCCACGCGCGCGAACGCTGCCTTTGCCGCCGGGCTGTCGCCCAGGGCGGGCCTGGCGCTGCTGGGCTGTGCCCGCGCCTGGGCACTGCTGCACCAGCGCGATATGGTGCTGCCCGAGGACATACAAGCGGTCTTCGCGCCGGTGGCCGGCCACCGGCTGCTGCCGGCCGGCGCCGCCGGCGGTGGACAGGAGGCGCTCGCCCGCCTGCTGTCCGACGTTGCCATTCCCTGATCCGCGATGTCCCGCAGCCGGCCGTTCTCATCGCCGCGCATGGCGACCCCGGCCGCGCCTGCCCGCAAGCGCCGGGCCTGGGCCTCGCCACCCTGGCTGCAGCGCCAGCGCCCGCCCCGGCAAGGCGTGGTGACGCTCGATCGCCGCCACTTGTATATCCTGCCCGGCCGCGCCGGCCTGGGCTTCGCGCTGTTGCTGCTGGCCATGTTGCTGACCTCGCTGAACTACAACATCAGCCTGGGCTTCGCCCTCACCTTCCTGCTCGGCGGCATCGGCATGGCCTGCATGTGGCACGCCTACCGCAACCTGCTCGACATGACAGTCGCCGGCGCCGGCACGGAGCCAGCGTTTGCCGGCGAGCCCGCGGCCTTCAGCCTGCGGATCGCCGGCATTGCAGGCACCGACGCACGGGTACGCATCGGCATCGAGGCAAGCCTGCCATCCCAGGCCGGGGCGCTGCCGGCAAGCCTGAGCCTGGCCCGGGATGCCAGTGGCCTGCTCACGCTGCATCTGCCCACCGGCCGGCGCGGCTGGCTGGCGCTGCCGCGCGTCACCTTATCGAGCCGTTTTCCTTTTGGCCTGTTCCGCGTATGGAGTCATGCCGACCTGCCGCTGGTCGCGTTGGTCTACCCGCAGCCAGAAGCCGGCGCGCCGCCGCTGCCGTTCGCCGCGCAGCCCGGGGACGATGGCGTGGCGTCCCTGCCGTCGGACGATGGCATAGACCAGTTGCGGCGCTACCGCAGCGGCGACCCGCTGCATCGCGTCGCCTGGAAACATAGCGCGCGCACCGGCCGCTTGCTGAGCCGCACCGGGCAGGCCGGCGGCCAGCCCGCGTGCTGGCTGGACTGGCAGGCACTGCCGCCGGCACTGGCCACCGAAGCGCGGCTCTCGCGCCTGTGCGCCTGGGTGCTGGCCTCGGGCGATACGATGGAGATCGGGTTGCGCCTGCCCGGCGTGGAAATTCCGCCCGGCCGCGGCGGCGCGCATCGCCGCGCCTGCCTCGAAGCCCTGGCGCTGTGGCCGGACCGGGCCGGGCAAGGTACGCCGTGAAGCCGTCGCCGCGCCCCCTCGCGCACGAGGAGCATGGCTTGCTGCTGGGCCAGCTGGCGCTCGTGCTCGCGCCGCAGGCACGCAGCCTGCCCGTCACCATCAGCGTCCTGCTGGTGTTGCTGATGAGCTGGCGCTGGCTGCTGTGGCGCCAGCGTGCGCCGTTGCCCTCGCGCCTGATACTCGCGCTCGTCGCCGGGCTGGTAATCCTGGTCGCGGCCGCCTTGGTCTGGCAAGCCGGCGGCAACATGGGGCGCGACCTGTCGGTGGCGCTGCTGGGCGCCTTCGTCGTGCTCAAGCTGCTGGAGAGCAGCGTGCTGGCCGACGCCACGCTGGTGACCCAGCTCTGCTTTTACCTGCTGCTGAGCCTGTACCTGTTCGACCAGCCTTTCTGGCTGGCCTTGTATAGCCTTGCCATCGCCGCCTGGCTGCTGCGCAACTGGTTGTTCCTGGGCCATCCCGAGGCCCGCGGCTATCTCGCGGCATGGCCGCTGCTCGGCCGCCTGGTGTTGATCGGCCTGCCCTGGGCGCTGCTGCTGTTCGTCTTGTTCCCGCGCCTCGATCGCCCGCTGTGGCGGCTGCCGCAAGCCGAGACCGTGGCCGCCACCGGCATCAGCGACACCATGAGCCCGGGCAGCGTGAGCCAGCTGACGCAGTCCACAGAAGTGGCGCTGCGCGCCGACGTGGAAGGGGAGCCGCTGCCCGCCAGCGCGCTGTATTGGCGAGCGCTGGTGCTGTGGCAATTCGATGGCAAGACCTGGCGGCCAGCGCCCTTGCGGCAGCGGCACGCGCAGCCGGCACCTGGCCTGCCGGCCACCGACGAGGCACCGCCTTATGCCAGGGACCTTGGCGAAATGGCAGGCAAGGCATCCGCTGGCAACAGCATCAGCTACAACATCACGCTCGAACCCAATCAGCACCAGTGGTTGTTCCTGCTTGACCGCGGCCAGGCGATCGACCCGGGTGCCGGTGCGGTAGTCAACGCCGACGGCGAGTTTTTCGCCAGCGATCCCATCGACCGGCGCTTGCGCTACCGCGCGCGTTCGGCCCCGGCCAAGGCGCAGGCGCTCGATCTCCCGACGCGACAACTGGCGCTGGCACTACCGCCCGGCAATCCGCGCAGCCGGGCGCTGGCCACCGAATGGGCGGAGCAATACGCGGATCCCGCGCAGCGGGCACGGGCCGCACTGCGCTTGTTCGCCGCGGCACCATTCAGCTATACGCTGTCGCCCGCGCCGCTTGGCCGCGAACAGGTCGACAGCTTCCTGTTCGATACCCGGCGAGGATTCTGCGAGCACTATGCCAGCAGCTTTGTCTTCCTGATGCGCGCGGCCGGTGTGCCGGCGCGGGTGATCACCGGCTACCAGGGCGGCGAGTACAACCCGATCGGCGGCAACTACATCGTACGGCAGGCCGATGCCCACGCCTGGGCGGAGATCTGGCTGGAGGGGCGCGGCTGGGTGCGCGTCGATCCCACCAGCGCGGTGGCGCCCAGCCGTGTCGAACACGGCATCGACGCCGCGCTGGAGGCCAGCGAGATCGAAGCGCTGCGTGCGGTGCGGGACCCCGGCTGGCTGCGCGACCTGCGCTGGGGCATGGACGGCATGGTCTACACCTGGCAGCGCTGGGTGCTGCAATACGATCGCGGCCAGCAGTCACGCCTGATGCAGCAGCTCGGCATCGGCGACAGCGTGCCGCAGGCGTTGCTGGCCGGGCTGGCGACGCTGAGCTTGCTGGTACTCGTGCCGCTTGTGCTCAGGCGCCGCCAGGCCGATCCCGTTCAAGCCTTGTATGCCCGCTTCTGTCGCGACCTGGCACGCCATGGGTGCGTGCGCGGGCCGGCGGAAGGACCGCAGGATTTTGCCGCGCGGGCCGCGCGCCGCCTCCCTGCCGCCGCGCAAGCGGTGCAGGATTTCAGCGAGCGCTACACCCGGCTGCGCTACGGCCGCCAGGCCCCGGCGCTGCGTTCCGGCGAACTCGCGGGCCTGCGGCAAGCGTTGCGGCGGCTGTCGCGACAGCTCGCGCGCTGAGGAACGTCGCCGCCCTGGTTAGTTTCATATGATATAGTTACGTATGTAACTAAATAGCCGGGCGCAATCTGTTTCTGTTGCGCCGGCATCACCCGACTCCCCCACCATGTCGTTCGAAGACCGAATCGACCGCTTCTGTGCCAGCCATCCGGAAGCACCGCGCGACCTCATCCTGGCCTCCCGGCTCCTGATGCGCACCGCGCGCCTGCTGCGCAGCCACATCGACCGGGCGCTGGCGCCGTTCGGGCTGGACCTGCAGCAATACCTGGCGATCAGCATGCTCGCCACCGACGACAGCCAGCCCAGCCTGCCGTCCGAACTTGGCATCACGCTCGACGCCACGCGCACCCAGATGACCCGGCTGATGGACGGCCTGGTGGCGCGTGGCCTTGTGCGGCGGCACGCCTCGGCACAGGACCGCCGCAGTACCGAACTCGTACTGACGGCCGCCGGCCTGCACATGCTGCAGCGCGTCGCGCCGGCCGTGCACGCTGCCTACGCCGAGGCCTGGGAACCGTTGGGAGAAAGCGGCCTTGCCACCTCCACGCGCGCCCTGAGCCGCATGCACCAGAACCTGCTCAAGCTGGAACCATGAAAACAGCTTCCGCACTGCAACCGCTGCGGCTGGGACTGCGCTGGCTGCGCCTGCTCAGCCATCGGCAGCGCCAGACGCTGGTCATGCTGTTGCTCGCGCTGGCCACGTCAGTGGAATTCCTCGAGAACATCATGTTCGTGTTCGCATCGAGCCATATCGTCGGCGGCGTCGATGCCGACCCGCGCAGCTTCGCCCTGGTCCAGGCCGCCTACGCCGTGGGCAGCATGTTGATGATCCTCAAGCAACAATGGCTGGCGCAACGCTTTGGCTATCGCTATTACCTTACCGGCGCATTGCTGATCTTCATGGCGGGCACGCTGGCGGCGGCCACCAGCTATTCGCTGCCACAGCTCGTTGGTGCGCGCTTCGTGCAGGGCGTCGGTGGCGGCGCGCTGTTTACTAGTTGCCGCATCCTGGTCAATGTGATGTTTGCGCCGGCAGACCGGCCGCGCGCCTCCCGCATCTTCATGCTCGGTATTTTCACGGCATCCGCGCTGGCGCCGGCCATGGCTGCGGAGCTGATCGAGCATGGCGTGTGGCAGGACGTGTTCTATGGCGTGCTGCCCTTCGCCGCGCTGGCAGCGCTGGGTGCCTGGCTGCTGCTGCCCGATGCCGAGCCGTATCAGGATGATTCCGGCCCCGCGCTGGGCCCGCTGCTGCTCTTCGGTGCCGCCGTGGTGAGCTTGCAGGCCGCCATGACGGAAGCCCGCTTCGATATCTTCTCGCACCCGCTGCGGCTGGCCCTGATCTGCGCGCTGGGCATCGGCCTGTTGATGGGGTTCCTTTGGCAGCAATGGCACCACAGCACGCCTGTGCTCCATCTGCGGGCGTTGCGCAACCCGGTCTACCTGACCGGGCTGGCCATGTATTTTGTTTACTACCTGATCAGCAACCTGAGCGGCTACGTGTTCCCGATCTACGCCGAGCAGGCACTAGGCCTGCCGCTGGCGACAACCGGCTGGCTCAACACCTTCGCGGCCACGGTTAGCCTGGCGGGCATCTTCATCTACCTGCGCTTCGCTCCGCGCCTGCCGCGCAAGAAGCCGCTGATGGCGAGCGGCCTCTTGCTGATGGCCGCTGCGGCCTGGTGGTTTTCCTCGATGCCGCCCAACGCCGGTCCGGCTGCGCTGGCATGGGGGCTGGTCGGCAAGGGACTGTTTGGCGTGATGGTCATCATCCCCATTGCGGGCCTGACCTTTCGTTCGCTGGCCGGTGACGATTTCGCCCACGGCTATCGCAGCAAGAACCTGCTTCGCCAGATCGCTGCCTCCTTTGCGTCAGCGCTTGGCGCCGTACTCCTGCAGAACCGGCAGTTTGCCGTGCATACCAGCCTGACCAGCGCGCTCGGCCAGCATCCGGAGCAGACGCAGCAGTGGATGGACATAACGCAAGCGGTATTGGGCGCTCGCGGGCTCGATGCAATCCATGCCCACCGGGTCGCGCTCGTGCAACTGGCTGGACTGGTGGATACACAGGCCAGGCTGATCGCGTGCGAGGATCTCTACCGGCTGATCGCCGTGCTTGCCCTGACGGGAGCTGTCTTTATGCTGGCGCAACGCCGCCTCGATTGAACAGCGCTTGCCGACGACTGGGAGGTTGGTGCCGGGGAGAAGGCAGAGCTGTCTGCCGTGCCGGCCGCGTCATGTCCACGCGAGGAGCTGACTGGCCGTGCCGGAGCGGTTCGCTCCGCTGAAACGCGGCGCCGAGCGCGCGCGTACTGTTCTTCGCAAAAAAACGTTCTGTTGGCGGTCTGCTTAAAACAGCGCCAGCTGGCGCATGCCAAAGCCAATGGTTTCTTCCACGCGCATGCGGGCATGTGCGAGCGAGCCCTCCGCGCCGGAGTAATTACCGGCCGCCCAGTGATAGACCACCGGCATATCGCCGCGATCGGACAGGCGTACCTCGCCCAGCTTCTCGCCGCGCTCATTGCGGTAGAAGTGCGAACGGTAGCCACGCTCCCAATGCGGAGCGGCTTCGGCCTTCTTGCGTCGGCGCGGGGCGGGCTTGGCTTGCGGCAGGCGCCGCGCCCTTTCGGTCCCCGTGGTCGCGGACGTCCGGGTGAAATCCAACTGCATAGACTTCCTTGTGTCATCGAGTCAGCAAGATGATTTACGCATCAATGGCCGAGGCCATCGCGGCGTGTCTTGCGTCGCAGTCGAGATAATACCTGTTACCGAGCGTTCTGGCAGCCCTTCTGCACCGGAATTCGGCGCCCAATAAGGCTTGGCGGGCCGGCACGTATACCTTCGCGCCRGCCCGCCCGTACTTCATGCCGATGTTAACACCGCGGTTAACTCTGTGGTTAACTCGGCTGTTAACTTCATTCTCAACCCAGATCCAGCGGGATAAAGATACGGGCATCGTCGCGCTGCACCAGCAGTGCAACCTGCTTGCCCGACTTCGCCACCAGTGCCCGCAACTGCTCCGCCGAACTGATCGGCGTACCGTTGATCGACAGGATGACGTCGCCCGGCTGAATACCGACCTTTGCGGCCGGGCCCGCGACATCCTGGACCACCAGCCCGCCGTCAATGCCGCTGTCGCGCCTCTCCGTCGGACTCAGCGGGCGCACGGCGAGGCCAAGTTTGCCGCCGGTGTCATTGGCGGGACTCTTGCCGGCGACGACCGCATCCTTTGCCGTACCGACCTTCACCGTCAACGTCAGGGGCTCGCCCTTGCGGATCACCTTCAGCGACGTCTGCGTACCTGGGGTGATATCCGCCACATGTTCCGGCAGGTCGCCAGAGTGATCGATCACGTCGTTGCCGAGTTGCACGATCACGTCGCCCGGCTTCAGGCCAGCCTTGGCTGCCGGGCTGTCCGGCTCGACCGAATTGACCAGCGCGCCGCTAGGCTTTGGCAGCCCGAACGATTGCGCCAGGGCCTGGTTGACCTCCTGCACGCCGATACCGAGGCGGCCGCGCGTGACCTTGCCATGCGCCACCAGTTGCGCCTGCACCTTGGTTGCCACGTCGATCGGGATCGAGAACGACAGCCCCTGATAACCACCGGTCTGGCTGTAGATCTGCGAGTTGATGCCGATCACTTCGCCTCGCTGGTTGAACAGCGGTCCGCCCGAGTTGCCGGGATTGACAGCTACGTCGGTCTGAATGAACGGCACATAAGTATCGTCGGGCAAGGAGCGCGATTTCGCGCTGACGATGCCGGCGGTCACGGTATTCTCAAAACCATAAGGCGAGCCAATGGCCAGCACCGGCTCACCCACGCGCACGCGCGAGGGGTCGCCCAGGCGTACCGTTGGTAATTCCTTGGCATCGATCTTGATCACCGCCACGTCCGTTTGTGCGTCCGCACCAAGGACCTTGGCCTTGAATTCACGGCGATCGGTCAGCTTGACAGTCACCTCCTGCGCGCCGTCCACCACGTGCGCATTGGTCAGGATCAGGCCATCCGGGCTAACGATAAAGCCCGAGCCCAGGCCACGCACCAGTTGCTGCTGGCCATTCTGCGGGGCCTGGAATTGCGGTCCGAAACGCTTGAAAAACTGGAACAGCGGATCATCCGGGTCCATACCCTGCGGCACTTGCGCCGACGTACGTTGCGCGCGCGCCGTCACGCTGATATTGACCACCGCCGGGCCGTACTGATCGACAATGCTGGAAAAATCGGTGGGAGCCGCCACAGCCAGGGGTTGGGCCTGGGCCGTTACGGGCGCCTGTGCGGCATATCCCGGCGTGATGACTTCCTTCTGCAGATAGGTATACCCCCCGGCAAGAGCGGCCAGGGCAGCAATACCGATGGCTGAGCGTGCGAGCGTCTGGCGAATCATGGCGTTTTCCCTTTCTTGGTTACCTCAGGCGTCCGGGCTGGCTGGACGCGACAGGACCATCCTAAAGCGCGATCCTTAAACCAGACTTAAGGAAGGTTAGAGGGCACTGTCGGTGGGCAAGAAGGGTTCCGCCGATGGGCGGTGGATAACGGTACGGGGGTAAAGCTCAAACAGGATCGACACCAGGAGTCCTGGCCACTTTTTCCGCCAATCTCACGCAAAACACCCGCTTCTGCGCAGAAGTCATCTTCTTTGCCGCCGCCTCGGCTTTTGAGGCTTCAGAGCGGTTATCAAAGCGCTGCCAGCCCAGGATCCTGATGGGTTTGCGCGATCGCGTATATTTAGCACCCGTTCCCGCCTGATGTTGGGCAAAACGTCGTTCGACATCCGTTGTAATGCCGGTGTAGATCGTGTTGCCCTCGCATTCGAGCAGGTAAAGAAACCACGAGGCTTCGCCGTCGGCTGGCATTCGGATGATTTAAGAGGGGCGACGCGCAAAGGCAGCCGGAACAGTGATTATGCGTGCAGCTGACGCCCGGCGCAAAGAATCAGGCACAAGTGTACCGATCAGCGTAAACGAAGCCGCAAAAGCAAAACCCCCCAGTACTTTCGTACTGGGGGGTTTCAAGGGAGAGCCTGGCGATTACCTACTTTCACACGGGTATCCGCACTATCATCGGCGTGGAGTCGTTTCACGGTC
>NZ_JBFTNE010000031.1:0-69003 GCF_056397325.1 Cupriavidus sp. 05N39 | reverse complement strand
GGCCAAACTCGCATCGCCTTAAGGCGATACTCAAACATGGCCCCCTCTTTTCCGCTCTTTTTGCCTGACGACGAGGCGCCCCATACGGCCTGGTACACCTTGACGGCTCGCTTCGCATCGCGTGGGGGCGGCTGGTGGGCCACGATTCAACTGCCACGCTTCAGCCGTCTGTATATCGTGTTCCGCGACAAGCCCAGCTCGCGCGCGGCCAGGCTGATGTTGCCGCCGTGGCGTGCCAGCGCCTGGCGGATCATGGCGGCTTCGCGATCGCGCAGGCGCTCGGGGGCGTCGGTTGGCCGCACCTGTGCGACGCTGGCCAAATTGTCATCGCTGTCCATCGCTCGCTGCGCGTCCCCGTACGCATCCGGTACCAGGTCGTCCTCGAAATCCTCCGGCAAATGCTCCACCCGGATCTCGTCCTCGCCTTCGGCCATGATGGCCGCGGTGCGCAGCACGTTGACCATCTGGCGCAGGTTGCCCGGCCACGGATGCCGCTGGAAACGTGCCAGCACGTCCGCCGCGATCTGGCTTGGATGCGCACCAGCATGCGCGGCATGGTCCGCCTGCGCGAGCTGTTGCGTCAGGATGCGTTCCACCAGGACCGGCAGGTCGGTGCGGTCGCGCAGCGCGGGCAGCGTGACCGCCAGCGCATTGATCCGGTAGTACAAATCCTCGCGGAACGTACCGGCCGCGATCATCGCGCGCAGGTCGCGGTGGGTGGCGCAGATGATGCGCAGATCCACCGGTATCGCGCGGGCGCCACCCAGCGGCGTCACCGCGCGCTCCTGCAGCACGCGCATCAGCCTTACCTGCTGTGCCAGCGGCATGTCGCCGATCTCGTCGAGGAACAAGGTGCCGCCATGCGCCTGCACCAGCTTGCCCGGGCTGCCTCGCCGCCGGGCGCCGGTGAACGCGCCGTCCTCGTAGCCGAACAGTTCCGCCTCGATCAGGGATTCCGGGATGGACGCGCAGTTGACAGCCACGAACGGCGCCGCGCCACGCGGCGAGTCGCGATGAATGGCCCGCGCCAGCCATTCCTTGCCGGTGCCGGTGCGCCCCAGCACCAGGATCGGGATATCGCGCCCGTGTACCTTGTTGACCCGCTGCAGCACGGCCGCCATGCGGGCGTCGCCGGTATCGAGAGCAGCCAGCGCCGAGGCCGGCCCGGCGGCGGATGTGCGTGCCGCGGGCGCAGCGGGCGCTGTGTGTGATACGCGCCGGGCCGGCGCCAGCAATGCCATCCGCGCGAACACGAGCACGCGACTCGGCAAGGTCAGCGTCAGCAACTGCCCGCGGGCCTCGTCGCCCTGCTTGAGCGCGACACCCAGCGGCAAGCCGAACAAGGCGGCGAAGCTGTGGCGCTCCAGCGCATCGGGCGACAAGCCCAGCTGGAACAGGCCGCTGCGGTTGGCCGCGAGGAAAGTGCCGTCGGCAGCGAATGCCGCCATGCCTTCGAACAGCGTGCCGACGAACTCGGGCCGCGCATGAAAGCGCACCAGCGCGGCGTCGGTGAAATGGGTGGCGAACAGGTGATTCTCGATCATCTGTGCCGACATCCGCACCAGCGCCATGGTGTGCTTGTGGAAGCCGCGATGATCGCCGCTGACATCCAGCGCGCCCAGGACCCGGCCGAACGGCCCGGCGATCGGCGCGCAGGAACAGGTCAGCGTGCGGTTGGCGCGCAGGAAGTGCTCATCGGCATGGACCACCGTGGGACGGGCCTCGGCCAGCGCCGTGCCGATCGCGTTGGTGCCCTTGCTCGACTCCGCCCACGATACGCCCGGTGCCAGCGCCACGCGCCTGGCCCTGTCGGCGAAATCGCCATCGCCCAGGCTGTGCAGGATCACGCCGCCGCTATCGGTCAGCAGCACCATGCTTTCGGTGTTGGCGATCTGCGCGTGCAGGGTCTCCATGACCGGCAGCGCATGCTTGTAGAGGAGTTGGTTGGCGTCGACCAGTTCATGCAGTGCGCGCCCCCCTAGCGGGTGGTAGTCCGCCGCATGCACCGCTTCCAGGCCGAAGCCGGCGGAGCGCGCGTGGGCGCGGGCAATCAGGGCGCGGCGCTCCGGATCGTCGTCCGACGCCGCGGCGTGGTTGGCTAGCATGCTGCTCATGACGGCAGGTCTCCTGTTCTGGATCCCGGCCGGGCCGGGTCAGGCCGTCTCTGCGCCGGCCTGGCGGGCGGCGTGGCGACCTTGCCGCGGAACCTTATCACAAGCCGCCGGCGCCACGGGCACGCGCGATCAGGAAGTCGGGTGTAAAGTACCTGTTTTCCGGCACGCGCGATCGCGCCCCGTCCCTTTCTCGTCAGACTCGTTTCACTTCCTCGAAAGGCGCAAGATGAGTATTGTGATAGACCGTTTCGACCATATCGTCCTCAACGTGAAGGACGTCGAGACCAGCGCGGCGTGGTATGAGAGCGTGCTCGGCATGCGGCGCGAGGACTTCGAATCCCGCACCGGCAAACGGGTCTCGGTGCGCTTCGGCCAGCAGAAGATCAACCTGCGCCCCATCGGCACCGATACGGTGGCCTGGTTCACCGGCACGCATCCCACCGCCGGCAGCGACGACCTTTGCTTCATCACCCACAACACGCTGGAGAGCGTGATCGCGCACTGGCTGGCGCATCACGTGCCGATCGAGGCCGGGCCGGCGCAGCGCACCGGCGCGCTCGGCCCGATGACCTCGGTGTATTGCCGCGATCCGGACGGAAACCTGATCGAAGTGGCGGCTTATCCGGCGCACTGAGCGCCGGACGGGCTCACCGCTTGCCGTCGAGCAGGTCGTTGAGGACCTCGTCGAATGCCGCTTGCGCATCTTCCAGCGCCTGCAAGGCGGCGTCGAATGTCTGCAGCGCCATCTTTGACGGCTTGCCGCTGCCTTGTGGCGCGAACTGCCCCTGCAGCGCGGCAAAGGCCACCTGCACCTGCCGCGTTGCGTTGACCACGCGGTCCATCGCCTGCGCTTCTTCGGCGCGCTTTTGTTCGTCGTTCTGGTTGTTCTGGTCGGTCATGCCTCTGGCTCCGTGCGCGGCCGCACCGGCCGCCGTTGATGTGAAGCGTATCGTACAAGAACTTGCGGGGGCCAAGCCGGGTCGAATGCCGTGGCCCCGGAAAATCGCCAGGGATCCACCACGAAACGCCCCGCATTGCGCTGTCAAGCGAAGCAGAGAAGTCAGGCAGAACAAACCCTCCGAATCCAGCATGCCATCCCACACACGCAAGGCGCTCGCCGCCGTACTGCTGACCGCAGGCGGCTTTACCTGCTACTGGACATACCTGGCGCTGAACCAGGACCGGCTGCTGTTCGACGCGCGCCGCCGCCCCCCGCGTGAGCTGCCCGATGGCATTACCGCCTATTCGCATGAAGTGCCGGGCGGCTTGCTGCGCGGCTACGTCTATGGCACGCAGGGCGTGCTGGACGTGCAAACAGGGGAAACCGTACCGGACACGAACACGGCGCGCGACCTCCTGTTCTACCTGCCCGGCCGCGGCGAGGACGTGCTGGACACCATGCAGTACCTGGAATGGCTGCCGCCGCGCGTGGGCTTTGCCACCATGGACTACCGCGGCCTGGGCCATTCGGACGGCCAGCCCTCGGAAGCCGCCGCCGTGGCGGACGCCAGCCAGTTCCTGCTGCACCTGCGCCGCATGTTTCCGGGCACGCGCGTGCATGTGGTCGGCCGCAGCCTCGGCACGGGCGTGGCCATCCAGCTGGCCGACCTGCAGGATTTTGAGAGCTTGCAGCTGATCACGCCCTATGACTCGATGCTGGAAATCGTGCGCAAGCGCTTCCCCCTGGTACCGCTGCGGCAGTTGATGCGCCATCACTTCGATTCGATTTCCCACTGCAAGAAGGTGGTGCAGAGCACCAAGGTGCTGCTTGCCGAGACCGACGAGGTGGTACCGCACGAATGCTCGGAGCGCCTGATCGCGGCATGGCCCGGCCAAGTGGCGCGGCAGACGATGCCGGGCACCGACCACTCCACCATCATCGAGCGCGCCGAGACCTGGCGCGCGCTGGCGCAATTCGCGCAGCAGGTCGGCAAACCCGGCACCCGGCCGGCAGCACCGGAAGATTCACAAGACAACGGGGACAGCCTGACAGCGGCGGAAGCCCCGGACGGCGTGGCCGGCTACCCGGTTTTTGCCAAAAGGTAGAATGCGCGAATGAAAAGAGTCGTTGTAAAGGCAGCAAGCGCCGCTTTGGCGCTGGCTGCAGCCTCCACCTTGCTAGTTGGGTTCGCCGCCGTGGTGAGCCTGCGCCAACTCCCCGATGTCGATGCGCTGCGGGATTACCGCCCCGACGTACCGCTGCGGATCTTTACCAGCGACAACGTGCTGATCGGCGAGTTCGGTAACGAGCACCGCGAATTCGTGCCGCTGGATCGCATGCCCAGGCAGATGTCCAATGCCTTGCTGGCGGCGGAAGACGATCAGTTCTACCAGCACGCCGGCGTCGATGTCCCCGGGATCTTCCGCGCCGCGCTCGCCAATATCGGCGAGGGCTACGCCCAGGGCGCCTCCACCATCACCATGCAGGTGGCGCGCAATTTCTACCTGTCGCGCGAGAAGACGCTGGCGCGCAAGTGGTATGAAATCCTGCTGGCATGGAAGATCGACCGTTCCCTGCCGAAAGACCGCATCCTCGAGCTGTACATGAACCAAGTCTACCTGGGCGAACATGCGTACGGTTTCGGCAGCGCGGCCCAGACCTATTTCGGCAAGCCGCTGGAAGCGCTCTCGCTGGCGGAAACCGCGATGCTGGCGGGCTTGCCCAAGGCGCCGTCGACCATGAATCCGGTAGTCAACTTTCCCCGCGCCAGGCTGCGCCAGCAATATGTGCTGGGGCGGATGCAGGCGCTGGGCATGATCTCGCACGATCAGTACCAGGCGGCGCGGTCCGAACGGCTGCAGGTGGCGGGATCCAATGGCGGCCATTTCGGCGGCCACGCCGAGTACGTGGCGGAACTGGCCCGCCAGCTTGCCTACGACCGTTTCGGCGAAGCCGCCTATACCCGCGGCCTGAACGTCTACACCACGGTATCGTCGGTCAGGCAAAGCCTGGCCTACGAGGCCGTGCACGCAGGGCTCGACCAGTACGGCAAGCGCCACGGCGACGCCCGCGGACAGCAGGCCGCGCTGGTTTCGCTGGACAGCAGGTCGGGCGCCATCGAGGCACTGATCGGCGGTGCGGACTTTGCCACCAGCCGCTTCAACCATGCCACGCAGGCGCTGCGCCAGCCGGGCTCGACCTTCAAGCCCTTCATCTACTCCGCCGCGCTGGAGCGCGGTGTATCGGCCACCACGATGATCAACGACGCGCCGCTGGACGGCTCGTCGCGGTGGCAACCGGGCAACGACGATGGCCGCTTCCTGGGTGCCGTCAGCGTGCGCCAGGCGCTGGCCGAGTCGCGCAACCTGCCGGCCATCCGCACCCTGCAGGCCATCGGCATTCCCTACGCGGTGGACTACGCCGGCAAATTCGGCTTCTCCGAGCAACGCCTGCCGCGCTACCTGCCGATGGCGCTGGGCACCGGCACCACCACGCCGCTGCGGCTCGCCGCCGCCTATGGCGTCTTCGCCAACGAGGGCTACCGCACCGAGCCTTACCTGATCGAGCGCATCAGCGACGGCGCGGGCAATGTGCTGTTCACCGCGGACAGCGAGCCCCAGCCGCGCCGCGTCATCCCCGAGCGCAACGCCTATGTGATGAACAGCCTGCTGCACAGTGTGGTGACCAGCGGCACCGGCGCCGGGCTGCAGCGCTACCTGCGGCGCGCGGATGTGGCCGGCAAGACCGGCACCACCAACGATTCGGTCGACGGCTGGTTTGCCGGCTATGCCTCTGGCATCGTCACGGTGGCGTGGATGGGTTTCGACGACAACCGCAGCCTGGGCCGACACGAATTCGGCGCCACCACGGCCCTGCCGATCTGGGCGAACTACATGGAAGGCCGGCTGGCCGGCCAGCCCGAGGCGGAATACGTGGTGCCGAAAAACCTGGTGCGCAGTGGCGACGACTGGATTTATCCGGAGTATGCGGATGGCAGCCACGGCATCGCAGCGCTTGGTTTCCCGCCGCCGGCACAGCCCGATCCCGCAACCGAGCCCGTCGGGATGGCCGCCCCGCCCGCGGCCGCCGGACCAGCGGAACCTGTCAGGGCATCCACGTCCCCCGTCCCGCCAGGGACCACGCCCCGTCCGTCGCTGCCCAGCACCTGACGAGCGCGGGCGCTGCCCCCGCGCACGAAAACAGCCCACAACATGAACGATCACCTGCTGCCTGAGCGCACCCGATGAACATCTCCCCCTACAGCGGCCCACTGATCTGGGCGGTGGCAGCGGCCACCACTATGGGCGTCATCATGCGGCCCTTCCGGCTGCCCGAGGCCGTCTGGGCCGTCGCGGGCGCACTGTTGCTGTGCGTGACAGGCCTGCTTGCGGTGCCCGATGCGCTGGCCGCCGTGGCACGCGGCTACGATGTGTACCTGTTTCTCGGCGGCATGATGCTGGCGTCCGAACTGGCGCGCAAGACCGGGCTGTTCGACCACGTAGCGGCGGTGGCGGTGCGCCAGGCCGGGGGATCGGCGCGGCGGCTGTTCGTGCTGGTGTATGGTTTCGGCACGCTGGTCACCGTGTTCATGTCCAACGATGCCACCGCGGTGGTGCTGACGCCGGCTGTCCTCGCCGCCACCCGCGCCGCCAGGGTCAGGCATCCCCTGCCCTATCTCTACAGTTGCGCCTTCATTGCCAACGCAGCGAGCTTCGTGCTGCCGATCTCGAATCCCGCCAACCTCGTCATCTTCGGTGCGCACATGCCCACGCTGCCGGGCTGGCTGGCGCGCTTTGCCTTGCCGTCGGCCGTCGCCATCGCCGCGACCTTTGCCGCGCTTTACTGGACCCAGCGCCACGCCCTGAAGGAGCGCATCGCGACCGACGTGGCGGTGCCGCCCCTGACGATCGAGGCCAAACTGACCGCCGTCGGCATCGTGGCGATGGGACTTGTGCTGCTGGTGGCATCGTTGCTGGGCGCCGACCTGGGCTGGCCGACCTGCGTGGCCGGCGTGGCGACGCTGCTGCTGGTCTGCGCGCGCCGCCCCGGCCTGTGCCTGCCGGCGCTTCGCGAGATTTCCTGGGGCGTGCTGCCGCTGGTGGCGGGCCTGTTCGTACTGGTGGCCAGCCTGGAGCAGACCGGTCTGATCGGGAAACTCGCCCAGCTGGTGCAGGCGCTGTCGCAACAGTCTCCGGCGGCCAGCATATGGGTGACCGGGGGCACGGTGGCCCTGGTGTCCAACGTGGTCAACAACCTGCCGGCCGGGCTGTTCGCCTCGTCGGCACTGGCGGCCAGCCATGCCTCCGCGCAAGTCACTGACGCGGTGCTGATTGGCATCGACCTTGGCCCCAATCTGTCCGTCACCGGCTCGCTGGCGACCCTGCTATGGCTGACGGCGCTGCGGCGCGAGGGCCAGATGGTCGGCGCGGTGCAGTTCCTGCGTATCGGCGCGGTGGTGATGCCGCTGGCGCTGGTGCCGGCGCTGGCGGCATTGCTGCTCTGACCGCCCTGTCCCCGGCGCTCGCTCGAATGCGCACACTAACCAATGCCTCGCCTCAGGCCGGATCGGCCGTGGGCCACGGCGGCCGGCGTTTTCCTGGCCAGGCCGGGACGGCCGGGGTTGCGGGCTTACATGGCCAGGTAGATGACGATAACGAACACCCCGAGGCCTGCGAGGGTTAGCAAGAGGAAGGCAAGCATCGACGGCAACTGGTGTTGGCGTCTCCCAAGTATGGCGTGGCCGGCACAACACTGCCGTCGGGAGATCTCTGATTTGGCGGGTGTGCCGTCCTACAGATTTGTGACGAATAAGGTCCCGAAAAACATCGGCGACCCTTCATCGGCCACGTGACAGGATACTCGCCAGGGCGTCCATCGCCAGCGGCTTGGCCAGGTGGAAATCGAAGCCGGCCGCCGCGCCTCGCGCCTTGTCGGCTTCGGAGGCGTAGCCGCTCAGCGCCACCAGGCGGGTGCCCGCGAACGCGGGAAGCGCGCGCAGGCTTTGCGCCAGCTGGAAACCGTCGATACCCGGCAGGCCGATATCGATCAGCGCCACGTCGGGCGTAAAGCCGCCGGCGATATCCAGCGCGTCCTCGCCGCTGGCCGCCAGCCTGACTTCGTGGCCGTCGAGTTCGAGCAACATGCCCAGCGCGCGCAGGGCTTCGGTGTTGTCGTCAACCAGCAGGATACGCAGCGCCGGAAGGGTGCCGGGCTGCGCGGCGCCGGCCTCTACCGGACCGGCGCAGACCACGGGCAGCCGCGCCTGCACCAGGGTGCCGAGGCCCTTGCCATCGCTGTGCACCGTCACCGTGCCATTGTGCAGTTCAACCATGCGCCTGACGATGGCCAGCCCGACGCCGAGTCCGCCACCTTGGGCATCTGCTGCGTACTGGCTGAACATGTCCAGCACGTTTGGCAGGAAGTCCGGATCGATGCCGATGCCGTCATCCTTGACCGTGATCACCAGCGTATCGAAACAATCTTGGCCGGCAACGGCTACCGGCGCGTCGCCGGGGGGCGACGCTTCGGCCTGGACCGACAAGGCAATGGTACCGCCGCGCGGCGTGTACTTGATCGCATTGGACAGCAGGTTGGTGACCACCTGCGTGAGCCGCGCCGTATCGGCATAGACCGTCACCGGTGCCGCGGGCAGGTCCGTGGTCAGCGTATTGCCGTGCCATTCGATATCCGATGCCACCGACGACAAGGCATCGCCCACGATATCCTGCACATTGCCATGGGTGCGCACGATCGGCACCTTGCCTTGCTTGATACGGGACGCATCGAGCAGATCGTCGGTCAGCCGCTTGAGCTGGCGCATCTGGCGCTCGGCGATATCGAGCATGCCGGAGGCGCCCTGCTGCACTTGTGCGATCCGCCGCGCCACTTTGATCGCGCTGTCGATGGCGGCAATCGGATTGCGTAGTTCATGCCCCAGCATGGCGAGGAACTCGTCCTTGCGCGTGTCCGACAATTGCAGCGCTTCGCGCGCGGCCCTGGCCTGCGCCGCTTCCGCGATGGCGGCATCCTTGCTGCGCGACATGCTGAGCACCGCGCCGGCAAAACTGGCCAGGCTTTCGAGCAGGCGCGCATCTTCGTCGTCAAACACGCGCCCGTGCTCATGCGACATCACCCAGATGGTGCCCCAGAGTTCGCCATCGCCGGGAATCGGCACCACCAGTTCCTCGACCACCTCCGGCTCCAGTGCCGGCAAGCAGGCGAAATGGCGCTGCGGATAGGCAAGCAATTGCGGGCCGCCAAGTTCCAGCGCAATGCCGGACGGACTATCTTCGCAAGGCACGGCGTGCCCGACCAGCTTGTCGCACAGGCCGGCCGTGGCGGTCCAGTACAAGCTCCCCCTATCGTCGCCACCGTCTTCGGGCAGGCTGATGCCCGCGCTGCCCGCGCGGCAAAGCTTCAGCGCCGAATCCGCCAACGATTGCAGCAGAGCAAGGTCGGACGCCACCAGCGCCCGTGCCAGCCGGCGCAAGGCCACGCATTCGGCGCCATAGTCCGGAGAGCGGCCGGCCCGGTTGCCAAGCTCATCGGTTTTCAGGATGCCCGCGCTGCGTGCGCGCAACAGTGAAGCGGAAGGTGGAGCGGGTATCTCGGCCATGACATGTCGCTCTTGAAACGGAGAGTGGTTGCCGGAGTGAATGCGAGCTCGCCCGGCGTGCGAGGGTGTCGTTGCCTGCTGGGAATGGTAGTGGATTTCCGCGCGTGAACGTACGTGACGGATCGAATGCACCAGCCACTGGCCCGATGGAAAATGATTCAACTGCTATCGCGACATCACCGCGATAGCGCATCAGTGTAATCCCTGAACCCGGATGGGCCGGATGTCGCTTTTCCGCATGAAACCTAGGCCGCGGAACGTCCAGTACGCGAATCTACTTAAGAAGTATCCCTAGGCACCGTAAAGCCAGTCAGAACTTAAGATACGAAGAACAGCCCGAAGGGCAGGAGGGCATCATGCGCCCGCACTATGCAAACGAAAAAGACAGTAAGGAAGTACAGGATCTGCTCCAGGCTTGCGACTTGCCGGTTGATGGCGTAGCCGAGCAGATCGGCAATTTCCTGGTTGTGCGCGACAACGCGGGCCTGCTCGGCTGTGCCGGCGTGGAGAACTACGGGCAGGTGGCCGTGCTGCGCTCGGTGGCGGTCGCCGAACGCGCCCGTTCGGCCGGCCTTGGAGAATTGCTGGTGGCGGCGATGCTGGCCGAGGCACGCACGCGCGGCGTGCAGTCGGTGGTGCTGCAAACCACTACGGCGGCCGGTTATTTTGCTCGCCTGGGTTTCGAGCGCGTGGAACGCGCCTGCATGCCGCCTGAATTGCTGGACACGGCATTGTCCCGCGAAACCTGCCCGGCATCCGCCACGGTGATGCAGGCCGCGCTGTAGCTTTGCCGCCGCGCCGGGGCCTGCACCCCCGGCTCCCGCAAGATCGGTGCGCGGCGATTGTTCGTGTGTCCCGCTCCTGCGTATCCATCCCGCTGTTGCGTGCAATGCACCCAGGTTAGCCGGTGCTGGCGTAGGATATGGTTGTAGCGAAAAAGCGAATGGCAGGCCCCGGGTAACCCGGGACATGAGGAATCCTCCCTGCCGGGCCATGCCGGACCATTCGCCAATCCTGCAACGATCCCTCAACGACAGCCACGAACCGCACGATATGGAATCCGACCACCAAGCACCCCACCCGGACCTGGACCAGGCGGCGGGAAGTGTGTCGTCCCGCATACGATCGCGTTTGCAGGCCGCGCAGGAGCGCTTCCACGCCAACGACAATATCTCCGCCTACGTCGAACCCGGCGAGATGGACGAATTGCTCGATGAAGTGCAGTCGCGCATGGAGGCGGTGCTGCGCAGCCTGGYGATCGATATCGACCAGGACCACAACACCCGCGAGACCGCGCGCCGCGTGGCCAAGATGTACCTGAAGGAAATCTTCGCGGGCCGCTACGTCAACCCGCCCAACGTGACCGAATTCCCGAACGCCGAGCGGATCAACGAACTGATGATCGTGGGCCCTTTGCGCGTGCGCAGCGCCTGCTCGCATCACCTGTGCCCGATCATCGGCAAGCTGTGGGTGGGCGTGATGCCCAACCAGCATTCCAACCTGATCGGCTTGTCGAAGTACGCGCGCCTGGCCGAATGGATCATGTGCCGCCCGCAGATCCAGGAAGAAGCCGTGACCCAGGTGGCCGACCTCCTGCAGGAAAAGATGAGCCCGGACGGGCTGGCCATCGTCATGGAAGCCGAGCATTTCTGCATGCACTGGCGCGGCGTGCGCGATACCGATGCCAAGATGACCAACAGCGTGATGCGCGGCTCCTTCCTCAAGGACGACAGCCTGCGCCGCGAGTTCCTGACCTTGCTGAACCGGCAGCGCGACTAAGCCGCCGCGCCCCGCACGCAAACCCCGCCTATCCCGTGGAGACATCATGCTCGTACGCCTGCTCTATGCCAGCCGCGCATGCAAGCCGGCCGATCCCGGGCTGGTAGACGCCATCGTCGCTACCAGCATCGCGAACAACCCCAAGCACGGCGTCACCGGGGTGCTGTGCTACGGCAACGGTATCTTCATGCAGGCGCTGGAAGGCGGCCGCAACGAAGTCTCGCGCCTGTACCAGCAACTCGTCCGGGACGCGCGCCACGAAGACGTCGTGCTGCTGCATTACGAGGAAATACTCGAACGCGAATTCGCGGGCTGGGCGATGGGACTGGTCAATACCGGCAAGGTCAATATGGCCACCATCCTGAAGTACTCCGCCCACGGCGAACTCGATCCGTACCGCACCAGCGGCCTGGCATCGCAGGCGCTGCTCAAGGAGCTGATCGCGGGCGCGTCGATCGTGGGGCGCACCTCGGAGCGTCATCGCTTCTGAAGCGGCCCGCGCCGGGTTAAGCTGTCGGCCCCGCTGCATGGGTGGTCGGCCGCCCATGCTTTGCCCGATCGAATCCATCACCAGAATCCAGGAGAACTTGTGAGCGCAACCTTCAATCCCGGCGCCGCGGCGACGCTGCTGACCGACGCCTTGCGCAGCGGCGTGCAATTCCGCGACCTGCCCGCCGAGGCCAAGCCGGCCACGCTGGCCAGCGGGTATGACGTGCAGGACCAGTTCATGGCGGCCCTGGGCGATCCGCTAGTGGGATGGAAGCTGGGGGTCGGTAGCGCCAATGCCATGCGGCGTGCAAAGCTGGCGCGTCCGCTGGTGGGCCAGGTTGGCGCATCGCGCTGCTTCGCCGCGGGGGATACCGTACCCGTCCCGGCGGGCGCGGTGGTCACCATCGAATTCGAGATCGCGGTGCGGCTGGCGCGCGATGTGGCCCCCTTGCAGGCCGAGCTCGCGCCGGCCGACCTGGCCGGGCTCATCGAGAGCGCGCAGGTCGCCGTCGAAGTGGTCCTGTCCCGGTACGAAGACCGCGTCGCGGTTGGCATGCCCGCGTTTGCCGCCGATAACGTGGGCTTCCACGCACTGGTGCTGGGCGGGAAGATCGACCCCGCCAGCGTGGAAGACGTCCGCGATGGCGCCGAAGTAGCGCTCGACGGCGAGCGTTGCGCGCTGCCGCTGGCCGGCGATGATGCCATCTATCCGCTCGAAGCGCTGCAAGCCTTGCTGGCGCACGCCGCGGAGCGCGGCGTCACCCTGCGCAAGGGCACCGTGGTCACCACGGGCACCCTGACCCGCCCGTTCGACGTATCCGTCGCGGATGGCGCACGTACTGTCCGGGCCACCTATGACGGCGGGGAACTGACGCTGCAACTCGCACCGCGCGCCGTCTCCTGAGGCAGCTTCGGCCCGGTCCGGCATGGATCCTGGCCACCAGCGGGTGACGGCTAGAGAGAAGGAGCCCAGAATGCGAAGACGCACTGCCGTTCTGTCCATTGTGCTGCTGTGCGTACCGCAAGCCGGGCTCCATGCGGCCCGCAAGGAGAGCGCCATGTCCCTCACGCTGACATCCGAAGCCTTCCCGCACGGCGGCGGGATCCCCGCCATCCACACGTGTGAAGGTGCCGATACTTCGCCGCCGCTCGCCTGGACGGGTATCCCCCCTGGCGCCGTGAGCCTTGCCCTGATCGTGGATGACCCGGATGCGCCCGACCCGGCCGCGCCCCGGATGACCTGGGTGCACTGGGTGCTGTACAACATCCCGCCCGCCAGCGCCGGCCTTCCCGGCGGCATTGCGCCGGCCGGCTTGCCCGCGGACACCCGCGAAGGCGCGAACGACTGGCACCGCACGGGCTACGGTGGCCCCTGCCCGCCAATCGGGCGGCATCGCTACTTCTTCAAGCTATATGCGCTGGACGTGGTACTGCCCGATCTGGGCAAGGCCTCCAAGGCCACGCTTGAGAAAGCCATGCATGGCCACGTGCTGGCGCAGGCGGAACTGGTGGGGACGTACCAGAAGCACTCCTGACGCCGGCGAAGGGATGCCCGACGCATCATATTGCGATGCCGCGCCGGCGCGACTCGCCGCGCGCCCGGGCTTGGTATTTCCCGTCCATGGGCTAGAACTATCACAAGGGCCTGATTTTCAGGTCGCTTGTGAACGGGAGCCTCTCATGGAACTCCATTTGCATATGCAGTCGCACCATTTTGCGCGCCGCGCGCCGGACTGGCGTGCGGCCGCGATTGCCGGCCTGATCGCAGGTACCCTGTATGTCGTGCTGGAGTTGTTGACGGCGCGCTTCGTGCTGTACCAGGGGGCATGGGGCACGGTGAAGATGGTGGCGGCCATCATGCTCGGCCGGGAGGCGCTGGCATCGGCGGATGCGTTCAGCTGGACCATCGTGCTGGCTGCGGGCGCGGTTCACTTCGCCTTGTCGGTGGTGCTGGCCACGATCCTGGCCATGATCATTGCGTCGTTCCGCTTTGACTCCAGCATCGGCATGGCAACCATGGTCGGCGCGATGTTCGGACTGCTGGCCTACCTGGTGAACTTCTATGTCCTGGGCCGCTACTTCAACTGGTTCGACGAAGCGCGAGGGTGGGAAAGCGTGTTCGCGCACATCCTGTTCGGACTGATCGCGGCCGATGCCTATACCAACCTGGAACGGCGTGCGCCGGATTCTCCGGGGATGGCGGGGGGTGGCTGAGCGCGGCCCCGCGCCACTTGTCCGGCGGGGGCCTGGCTGTCAGAGGCAGCACTCCCCTGCCAGATAGGCCTTGCGCCAGCGGGTAATGCGCACCTCGGCAAAGAGCCCGGCCTGCGTGAACGGATCGGCATCGATGAATTGCTGCGCCGCATCGCGGGTGTCGACATCCACGATATAGAAACCGCCGCCCGCGTCGCTGCCGTCGTCGTTAAGCTTGGCCCCGCACGCCAGTAGCAACGCCCTTTGGGCGTCCAGGAAGGCCAGGTGCCCGGCTCGGGCTGCCTGTCGGACTTGCTGGTGCTGCGGCTTGTCCCAGGTTTCGATGAGGAATGGCATGGCGTGGTTGTCCTTGAAGAGGCGTTTGGGTTGGGCGGGATAGCCAGAAGCGCCGCCGGCGTCATGCCGGCAAGGCCCGGAGGAGAGTTTCGCCGATTTTCGCGCAAGCCGCGCAAGCCACCGGGGAACCATCGGCGGCCATCGCCAGCGCGCTCCCGTGAAGCTTGAGAAACCCGCAATCCGGGCTTGACAAAACGCCTGGATTTTGCGCCTCGCCTCCCCTGGCCTCGCAGTGTTATCCACACTTTATGTGGATAACACTGTCGACAAGCTCCGCAAATGGCTCTGGCACGCGGACCCTATCGGACTGCCCACAAAACGGGCAGCTACGCAGCCCCGACCGGGCCGGGCCATTAGCTGGCGCGGATCACCTCGGAAAAATCTCGCAGTCAATGGGGGAATGGGGGCGAGGCCGGCGGACAAGGGCTCCAGGGGTAGCGCAGCGAAGGCATGGCAACAACGGCGCCGCACCGGGCACCGAAAGGTGTCCCACGGGGCGTCGCCGCACCGAAGTGAGTGCGGGCTACGGTTCAGCCAGCCAGCTTTGCCGCCGCGTCGCGCAGCGCGGTGCGCAGGCCCTCCTCCACCACCGGGTGGTAGTACGGCATGGCCAGCATCTGCTCGATAGTGAGCGATTGCTGATAAGCCCAGGCCAGCAAATGCGCGATGTTCTCGGCGCGCGGGCCGGTCCATTCCGCGCCAAGGAAGCGCCCGCTTTGCTTGTCGGCATAGACGTGCATCAGGCCGCGGTTCTTCAGCATCACGCGGCTGCGCCCCTGGTCTTCAAAGCTCACCTCGCCCACCACGAAGCTGTCCCGCGCCAGGTCGGCATATCGCTGGCCCACCATGGCGATCTGCGGATCGCTGAACACCACGCCGATCGGCGCGCGGCGCGCCAGCGGACGCACCGCGGGATAAGCTGCCGCATTCTCGCCGGCGGCCTTGCCCTCGTCGGCTGCTTCGTGCAGCAGCGGCAGGATGTCGTTGGCGTCGCCGGCGATAAAGATCGGCGCCGTRCCGCATTGCAGGGTGGCCGGATCGAATACCGGCACGCCGCGCGCATCCAGTTCCAGCCCGGTATGCTCCAGGCCCAGGCCACGCACATTAGGCTGGCGGCCGGTGGCGGCAAGCACGTAGTCGAAGCGTTCGGTCACCGTGTTCCCCGCGAGATCCGTGAAGGAGATCACGGCTTCGTCGCCCTCGCGCCGCATCTCGCCGAGCTTCGCGTCCGGGTCAAGGTAGAACTCCTCGCGGAAGGTGGCAACGGCGTTGGCCTTGATGGCCGGGTCGGTCAGCGGCCCCACGCCGCCGCGCAGGCCGAACACGCGCACCTGCACGCCCAGGCGGGACAGCGCCTGGCCAAGTTCGAGCCCGATCACGCCGGGCCCGAACACGGCCACGCGGCGCGGCAGGTCGTCCCAGGCGAACACATCGTCGTTGACCACCAGCCGATCGCCAAACACCTTGAAGGGCGGCGGAATCATGGGGCTGGAGCCGGTGGCGATCACTACGCGGCTGGCGCGCACCGTGGTGTGCTCGCCGACCTGCAGCACCGTGTTGTCGATAAAGCGGGCATAGCCGCTCACCTTGTCCTCGGCGGGAATGCCGTCCACGCCCCGCACCACGAAACCGACAAAGCGGTCGCGCTCGCGCCTGACCCTGGCCATGACTTCGCGCCCGTCGATGCGGATTTCGCCATCCACATGCACGCCGAAGGGCGCCGTGTGACGCAGTTCGTGGGCGGCCTCGGCCGCGGCGATCAGCAGCTTGGAAGGCATGCAACCCACGCGGGCGCAGGTGGTGCCATAAGGGCCGCCTTCGATGATGACGGCGCGCTTGCCGGCCGCCCTGGCGGCGCGATAGGCGGCCAGGCCGGCGGTGCCGGCGCCGATCACGGCGACGTCGGTCTGAATGGTTTGAGCGGTCTGCTGCTTCTGCGTGGTCTGCATGGTCTGCGTGGTCTGCATGGCGGTCATGTCGAGTTTCCTGGTGAAGTCGGCTTCAATCAGCGGACCGGATGGCACCGCGCGGCACTGCCATCCGGTCCGCCGACTGGGACGCGGCTGCCGGCCATGCCGGCGCCGCGCCTTGCGGCGGTGAAGCGGTTATTGCGTCTGGACAGGCTTAGCGCACAAGGTAGGTCTCAAGCGCTTCGGCCCCGCCAATCAGCTTGCCGTTGATGAAGATCTGCGGCGCGGTCATGTTGCCGGACACCGCGCCCAGCACCTTGCCGCGGATCTTGTTCTCCAGCGGCACGTCGATGTAGTCGAAACCGTTGTCCGACAGCATCTGCTTGGCCTTGGCGCAGAAGGAGCAGCCAACCTTGGAGAACACGACTACCTGGTCAGGCTTCCTGGCATTCGGGGCGATGTAGTTCAGCATGGTGTCCGCGTCCGATACCTTGAACGGGTCGCCCGGCTCTTCCGGCTCGATGAACATCTTGTCGACCACGCCATCCTTGACCAGCATCGAATAGCGCCAGCTGCGCTTGCCGAAGCCCAGGTCGGTCTTGTCGACCAGCATGCCCATGCCTTCGGTGAATTCGCCGTTGCCGTCGGGAATCATCACGATGTTTTCCGATTCCTGGTCCTTGGCCCATTCGTTCATCACGAAGGTGTCATTGACCGAGACGCACAGGATCGCGTCCACGCCATGCTTGGCAAACACCGGCGCCAGTTCGTTGTAGCGCGGCAGGTGGGTGGACGAGCAGGTCGGGGTGAATGCGCCGGGCAGCGAGAACAGCGCGACGGTCTTGCCTTCGAACAGGTCGGCCGTGGTCACGGTCTTCCATTCATTGTTCTCGCGGACGCGGAACGTGACATTGGGAACGCGTTGACCTTCACGGGATTGCAGCATGGATGAGCTCCTGGATGACTGGGGGTGGATGGCCGCGTGTTGCAGCGAAGACCCGATTTTCCGCGCCGCAGCGTGATTTGTACAATTCATCATTACAAACACAATCATTGTCTTTTGCTATCGAACATGGATAACTTCGCCCTAAGAGACTCCACACATGCCTTTAAATGAGATTTAAACATCACTTATGTACGCTAATCCTGCCCATGGCAGCCGGGAACAAAGACGCTGCGGTCGAGGCTGGCGCGGATTCGGAAATTCCCACAGGTCTCTTCAGACATTTCCGAACGTTGCCCGCCATCACGACGCTTACATTCGGGCAAGGCATCCCGCATGCGCGTCCGTTGTGGCGCGTGCCGTCTCCCAAGGCAGCGAACGCTCGCGTGGGCGGACCGGCAGGCGGCGGCACGCCCCCCTTCCGTGAGAACTCCCATATGTGCATCTGCACCTCCCCGAACCCGGCGGACCGCTCGGCTACCCGGATCCGGCGCGTGTGCGCCCGCTGGTGGCACCGCCAAGTGTTTGTACTATTGCTGTCGCTTTGCCACGGCTTGCCGGCCCTGCCGGCCGAGCCGCCCCGCGCGCCGCAACCGAGCCCCCAGCTGCGGCTGGCTTCGTCCTATGCGCCCGGTACGGGCGCCCCCACCGGTCGGGCCGGTGCAGGGCGTGGCGACGATGCGGAGCTGGCCGAATGGCGCCGCAAGCACAAGGTCCTGCGGGTAGCCGTGGTGGGCAACTACCTGCCGCCTTTCGACCTCGTCGACCTGAAAGGGGACTACCGCGGGATCTCCGCGGATTACCTCGCCGTGCTGGTCGCGCGCCTTGGCATACCGGCGCAAATCCTTCGCTATCCCTCGCACGAACTGGCGCGCAGCCAGCTGGCCAACGGCGCCGTCGACCTGATCACCACCTCGCTGGACGACCCCGGCGCCGGCCTGCGTACCGCGCCCTACCATGACCATCGCCTGATCGAGGTGGTGTCTCGCAGGGACAAGGCGCGTAACCAGGCCAACCGCACCATTGGCTACCTGGCGGGCGAAGTCTCGCCCGCCGCGCTTCACCGGGCCTACCCGGGCGCGCAGTTGCAACCCTTCGAGAACCTGCTGGGCGCGCTCGACCAGCTCTCCCGCGATGCCGACTTCGTGGTGGTCACCAACGCTACCGCCGCAGGCTATCTTGTCGAGCAATACCGGTACGAGGAACTCACCGCGCGCAACTTCGCGCCACTGGCGCAGGCGGGCGTCACGTTCGCCGTGGCGGATCCCTCCCTGGGCCGGATCGTCGACCGGACGCTGGCGGCCATGCCCGCCTCGCTCAAGCGCGAGATCGAAACCGCCTGGATCGCCAGCTCGCTCGAGTTCGATATCACCGACAAGCTCAATCTCTCCGGCGCCGAACGCGCCTGGATCGCCGGCCACCCGGAGGTGCGCTACCTGGTGTCGCGCGACTTCGTCCCGTTCCAGTTTGTCGAAGCCAGGGGGCGCCTCGGCGGACTCACCGAACAGGTGCTGCAACTGATCGCGCAACGCACCGGGCTACGCTTCTTGCCTTACTGGCCAGCCAGCGGCGCGGACATTGCCACCGCCGTCGAGAATGGCACCCTGGACATCGTGCCGATCCTGCCGGTGAACCAGCATCAGGCCAGCTCCGCCCGTCTCTCGGTTAGCGCGCCCTACTTCTCCGGCAACTGGGTCGTCGTCACGCGCGCCGGTGACGACAGCATCAAGAGCCTGCCCGACCTCGCCAACAAGATCATTGCGGGGCCGCCGTTCAATGGCATCCAAGACCTCGTACACACCCGCTATGCGGTGAGCCAGCGCGAGACCGACTCCTACGAGGAGGCATTCCGCTTGGTCGCCACCGGCCGTGCCGATGCCACCATCGCCAACGCCTTCATGGCCGGCCACATGCTCAGGCAGACCTACGCTGGCCGCCTCAAGGTCGCAGCCGCGACTGGCGGGGTTCCGCTGGAAGTCGGTCTGGGCGTCAGCAACCGGCATCCTGAATTGCTCGGCATCATCAACAAGGCCATCCTGAGCATTCCCCCCCACGAGCTCGGCGCCATGCGCGCGCACTGGACGGAAGTCAGGCCTTCGCCCCTTGCCTGGCGCCAGTTCCTGCCGTGGCTGATGGGGGCCGCGGCTGYCCTGCTGCTGGTCAGCCTGCTCTTTCTGGCGTGGGTGACCTCGCTGCGGCGCCAGGTGACGCAACGCACCGCGGCCGAACACGCCTTGCAGGACCAGGTGGCATTCCAGACCGCGGTGCTCGACGGGATTCCGCAGCCGATCTACCTGCGCGACAGCCAGTTGCGCATGATCACCTGCAATACCGCTTACGAAGCGGTACTTGGCACGACGCGGCGCGCGCTGGCCGGCACGGAGCTGGCGTTCGCCACCGCCGCCATCAGTCCCGACATCCGCCACGACGAGCTGATGGACGTCTACCGGGACGTACTGCAGACCGGCCTGCCGTCCAGTGCCGACCGCCGCCTGACCATTGGCAACGAGCAACGCAGCGTCATCAGCTGGGTCGTGCCGCTGCGCCGCGCCAATGGCGGCACGGCCGGCATCGTCGGTGGCTGGATCGATGTGACGGAGCGCCAGCAGATGCTGGCCGAACTGGCCGCGGCCAAGAACCGCGCCGAAGCGGCCAACCGCGCCAAGTCCACCTTCCTCGCCTCGATCAGCCACGAGATACGCACCCCCATGAACGCCATCCTGGGGATGCTGGAGCTGGTGCTGGCGCGCCAGCATGCCTCGCACGCGGATCGGGAGCAGTTGGGCGCCGCGCACGGCGCGGCCACGTCGCTGCTGTCGCTGCTGGATGACATCCTGGACCTCTCCAAGATGGAAGCCGGCAAGTTCACGCTGCAGCCGCGCGCCGCCAGCCTGCGCCAGGCCCTGCACGAGCTCGCCCGGATGTTCGGGCCGGTAGCCTCGCAGAAAGGCCTGGCCCTGAGCATCAGCGTTGGCGATACGGTGGCGCAAGCGCACAAGGTGGATATCCTGCGCATCAAGCAGGTCATCAGCAACTTTGTCTCCAACAGCATCCGCTTTACCGAGCAGGGCAGCGTGGATATCCGGCTCGACGGATCCACTGTGCGAGACGCCTGGCAAGCGCTCCACATCGTCATCCAGGACACCGGCATCGGCATTCCCCCCGGAGCAATCGGCAAACTGTTCCGCCCCTTCTCCCAGGTGGAATCGCCCGAGCGCGCGAATACCGGCGGCACCGGCCTGGGCCTCTCGATCGCGCAAAACCTGGTGCGAAGGATGGGAGGCGAGATCTCGCTTGAGAGCGAGCCCGGCCTCGGCACGAAGGTGGTGGTGCGCCTGAACCTCGAAGTTTCGGCATCCCCGCCCCAGGAAAGCGCTTCGATTGCCGGCACGCCCGACATCTCCGTGTTCCCCGCCGGCATGCGCGTGCTGATCGTGGATGACCATGCGCCTAACCGGCTGTTGCTGGAGCGTCAGTTGGAGCGGCTAGGCATTGCGGTAGATACGGCGGAAAACGGCGCCCTTGCCCTGGAAGCCCTGTTGCGCCACCCGCCAGACCTGATCATCTGCGACTGCATGATGCCGGTGATGGACGGCTTCAGCCTGGCCCGTGCAATTCGCGCGCGCAAGGACTCCCTGGGCAAGATACCGATCATCGGGTGCACAGCCAGTGCCCAGAGCGAAGATCATCAGCATGCGCTGGCGGCGGGAATGAGCGAGGTACTGGTCAAGCCAATGGGGCTGGTCGCACTGGAACGCGCCCTGCGCCGCCATCTGCGCGCAAGCCATGGTGCCGGGCAAGGCGATGCCACACCGGCCTGATTGCGCGCCGGAAGCGCACCTTGAAGTTGAAGTTGGGGTTGAAGTTGGGGTTGAAGTTGGGGTTGAAGTTGACGTCGAAGTTGACTCCAACCCCTACACCCAAACCCTCACGCCGCCCGGGGCGGCGGCCGCATTGCCAGCAGCGAAGCCTCAAGATGCTCCACCGTCGCGGCGAGAATCGGCAACAACGCCCGCGCCGCGGCCAGATCACCGAACTGCGCAACGGCTTCCAGCCGTCCGCATAGTGTCACCAGCGCCGCGCACTCCAGAATCCGGGCCGAGCCTTTGATCCGATGAGCACCACTGTCGAACCGCTGCCACGCGCCGTCCGTCAGCGCGGCGTGCATCATGGCGAGATCGATGCGGTTGGTGTCGACCAGGCTGTCCACCAGATCCCTGACGATATCCGCGTCGCCGCCGGCCAGGGTATCGAGCAAGGCGCCGACGGCCGCGCATTCGTCCGGCGACACCGCGACAAACCCGTGTTCAGCCAGCGCGCGCGCCAGTGAACTGGCATTGACCGGCGCGGTGAGCGTGGCATCGAAGRCCGCGCCGTGGGCCGCATGGGTTACGCGCTTGCCGGCATCGGCCGGCACCACCGCAAACAGCAGGCTATCCGGCGACAGGCCGAAGTCACTGCGAGCCGGTTCGCCCTCATGGTCATGCGCAAGCCAGACAAGCGCCAGCCGGATACGCTCGGTTTGCGCGGGACCGGCATCCGGCTCGGCCGCATCCCTGTGCTCGACGGAAAACCCCAGGCCCGCGAGCACGGTCGCGAGTCCGCTGATTTGCAACGCTTGCACGCCACTCTCGGTAGTGCTGAGTAATAGCGCGCGGATCATGAAATTACCTTCGGGAACATTTGCATTTTGTTGAGCCACTGTCAGCAAGTGGCCACAAGCTGGCGTCATTGCGCCGGTGTGAGGCGATATCGCCGGGCGAAATCGACCAGGTCCACCAGCGAGCTGACCTGCAGCTTGCCCATGATGCGGGTCTTGTGGCTGCTCACCGTCTTGTTGCTGATAAATAGCAGTTCGCCTATTGCTTTATTGGAAAAGCCCCTGGCCAGCAACTGCAGGATGACGATTTCCTTGTCCGACAGCCGAGCGAGCCGCTCTTCGTCCGCCAGCTGTGCAACCTTCGGCAGTTCGCGCTCGTAGCGCATCTCCGGAAACACCGTATAGCCGGCCATCACCGCTTCGACGCAGCGCACGATTTCCTTCATGTCCTGCATCTTGCTGACGAAGCCCTGGGCACCAGCGTGCCTCACCCGAGGAGCGAACGTGGCCTGGTCTTGTCCGGAAATCACCAGGATACGGATCGGCGGGTAGATCAGCTTCAGGCGTGGAATCACGTCAAGGCCGCTGATCCGGGGAATATCCAGGTCCAGGACGGCGAGATCCGGCTGGAACTGCCTGGCGGCTTCGATTGCAGCCTGGCCATTGTCCGCTTCCAGAATATGGCTGACCCCCAGCACTTGCGACAACTGGGCCTTGATCACCAGGCGGAGTGCCGGGTGATCGTCGACGACCAAGATAGTTGCCACTCGCATTCTCCCCAAAAAAAGCCAACAAGGAACTCACCTGCGCCGGGACACACCGATAATCAAAAGGTGGAGCGCGGATTATGTGGCGAATTTACGCTACAGCCGGCCAGAAATTTCCGAGCAAGTTATCGGAAATTTCCTAAAGAAGGGCTCCCGCAACCTCGAATCGCGCCTTCACAGCCAGGGCTCAGGCTGGACGTTCACTGATAAAAATGAATCGTGAATTGCGTTTAAGGAGAGAAAATCCTGCGCTGGACGCAGGCAGACCGCGATGCCAAAAAGGATCTCGCCGACTACTTCCGCGCTGAGTCCATCGTCGAAGTATGTTCTGCTTTCCTTGGTCACTCCCCCTCTTCTCCACGAGCACCCCGGAGCCCGGTCCCGCTTTTGCGTGGTCGGCACGAAACCCGGGTCTTGCCCGGACCGCCGAATGCTCCGAATCAAGCTGCTGAAAATTCCGCAAAAGACACAATATCCCCACTATCCCCTTGACCGTCGCCCGAGGCCGACCGCCACGGCATATTCCGCAGCGGCACGCCTGAAAGCGACCAATGACATGGATCACTGACATGGCGGGACGCAAAATGCGGAAATTTCGCAAACCAGCACCGTGCCGTCGGCGATACAGTCTGCAGTCACAAAACAGTACTTTCGCCGGCGCCCCGCGCCGCCATTGACCACCGTCAGCCGCACTGCCATTGGCGTAACGCGGCCTGGGCGGGAGAACACGGAAGCAAGCCATGAGCGATATCACCCCAATTTGCGCAACCGGGGCGCCGGAGCCACCCGCGCAGCTGGAACGGCTCGCGCGGCGCAAGCCATCCCGTCCGACGTACTCATGGATATGAGCCCATGCTGGCCGACGTCTCGCTCTCCAAATCCCGCATCGTCATCGCCGACGATCATCCCGTCATGCTGGTGGGCCTGCGCGGCTTGCTCGCGCAGTTTGAAAGCGTCGAAATCGCCGGCATTGCCCGGAACTCCACCGAGATCCTCGCGTTGCTCAGCCGGCAGCCCTGCGAGATCCTGCTGACCGACTATGCGATGCCAGGCGGCGCCCATGGCGATGGCCTGCACATGATCGAGTTCGTGCGCCGCCGCTACCCGGAACTGGCGATCCTGGTATTCACCATGCTGCACAACCCCGAGCAGATCAGCGAGCTGGTCGGCTTCGACCACTTGTCCGTGGTCAGCAAGCTCGACGACGCATCCCATATCCCGAAGGCGCTGGCACACCTGCTCGCCGGCGTGCGCTACCTGTCGCCGGCGATACAGCGGCTGCTGGACAGCATCGGCCCGCCCGCTGACCTGCGAGCCCGGTTCGGGCCGCTCAGCCCGCGCGAGGTCGAGGTGATCCGGCTTTACCTGTCCGGCATGTCCGTCAGCCAGATCGCGGTCAGCCTCGGGCGCAGCATCAAGACCATCAGTACGCAAAAAATGTCGGCCATGCGCCGGCTCGGGCTACGTGGCGACCTGGAACTCTATAACTACGCCGCTTCCATCGGCCTGCTCGGGCAGCACCACGCGCGCCGCCTGAACGCCACAACCCGGGAATAACGGCGCGCAATGATGCAGGCGAGCGCCCTGCCCCGCCGATACCCCGCCTCCAAACGCGCGCGAACGCCTCGAAGCCCTGCCCGGTGGCGAACGCGACGCCCGGGCTAGTTCGCCGGGACGCGAAGCGCCGCGCCACCGTCGGCACCGTCGGCACCGTCGGCACCGCGGTTCCGGTCCAACCGGTCCTTCGGCTCCGCCGACGCGGCCGCCGCCGCATGCATCTCGAACCCCGGCTCGGGAGACGGCACCGTGATGGTGCTCAGCAAGGACAGCGGACACCACCAAAGCGCTTTCAACGGATTCACTGGACTTTCCCCTGAGTGCCGGTGACCATGGTCGGGCACGATACACCGCTTAACGGCAGGAAGTGGCGATCCGTTGAACTTGTCACAAACTATTCTTCAAGCCAAGCGCCGGTTGTGCCGCGCGGAAAGCGCGGAAAAAAAGGAGGGACATCAAATGAACCGTCTTCGATACTCGGTCGACCTGTCCTACGAAGTCCTGGATGCCGAGGCGGACTTCCTCTTCAACATCGAAGCCGCCCGTACCGCCCGCCAGACGGTCGTTTCCGAGCGCCTGACGCTACCGCCCGTGCTGCGCATGGATCACTACAACGACCCGATGCTATGCAACCGGCTGATCCGGCTGCGCGCGCCGAAGGGACATCTGGCCATTCACTATGAAGCCGTGGTCGATATCGACCATCGCCTCGACGAGCCATCGACCTTGTCGGAGGTCCCGGTCGCGCTACTGCCGTTCGAGGTGCTGCCTTACCTGGCGCCGAGCCGATACTGCGAATCCGACCGGCTGATGGAATTTGCCCTGCGGGAGTTCGGCGCCATTCCGTGGGGATACACCCGTATCGTCGCGATCCGGGAATGGGTGCGCAACCACGTGCGTTTCCTGTCAAAGTCCACCAACGAGCGCACCTCGGCCGTGGATACGATTGTCGAACGCACCGGTGTGTGCCGGGACTTTGCGCACCTGATGATTGCGATCTGCCGGGCCCTGAGCATTCCCGCGCGCATTTCCAGCAGCCTGGACTACGGCGCCGATCCCGCTCTCGGGCCGCCGGATTTCCATGCCTTTGTCGAAGTCTTCCTGTCGGGAAGATGGTACCTGGCCGATCCCTCCGGCACGTCCATTCCCACCGGCCTGCTGCGCATCGGCACGGGCCGGGACGCGGGAGAGATTCCTTTCGCGGCGATTTTCGGCAAGGTGGAATCCGAGCGGCCCTTCGTGCAGGTCCATGCGGTGACCGATGCGGCGCTCGGACTGGAGATGCCGCTTTTCACGGACTGGGGCATCTGTACCTGGTAGGACGGTTCTCCCCGGCCACGCCGCTTGCCGGGCCTGTCAGCGGAAATAGGCCTTGGTATATTCGTGCACATCGTCGCGGGCAAGCAGCTCGGCCGGCGCCATCCAGCAGTACGCGCTGTGCTGATCGGGCTGCCCTGGCGGCTTCCCGTCCGGCTCGCCACCCGGCAGGGTCCAGGCATAGGCAAGCACCACATAGTGCGTGGTAACGCCGGGTTCGCCGGCAAAGTTGTCCGCATAGTGATGTTCGAACACGCCGCGCGGGACTGCATCGCCACGCCTGGCCCCGGCGACGCCCAGTTCGTCCGCCACGATGCGGCGGAAGGCGGCGTCCAGGCCTTCGTCCTTGCGGATGCGCCCGCCCGGCACGAACCACACACCTTGCGCCGGCCGGTTACGGCGCCGGCCAAGCAGCACACGGCCGTGCGCATCGGTGACGAGCAGGTCGATCGAGACCAGCGGTGCATGGCGCACCACGAAGAAAAAATCCTTTCCGACGAGCATTGGGATCGGCTCCGAAATCGACAGGCAACATGCTGTTCCGCCGCGGAACAAGCCCGAAAGCTGTCGGCGCGACGCTGCCGGTGCAGAAAGACGCCTCGCCCACCGGGGGATAGGCGAGGCGCAAAGCGCGAACAGGTGGGTCAGACCTGCCCGCGACGTATGGAGCCTACCCGCGGCCGTGCGAATAGAACGTGGGCTAGCGCACCAGGCATTGCTGCGGCGATGTCACTGAGGATGGCAATGGCCTTGCCCGCACGGCCGGCAAGCTGGCTATCGGGGGCGGCGGCGCAAGCCGGCGGGCGCGGGCTCGTTGCCACGAAGCAACGCCAGACCCGCGTGCGCACGGCTTTGTGGCCGCTCCGGATGCATGGCCTGCGCAACGCTTATGGAAAAATCATAGGCAAAACAGACCCGGAGATGCGCCGCCACCGAACTAAAAATTTGCGTGCCGCTGCCGTTATTCCCTGAGCGGCGGGCTGCGCCACGCCGCATGTTGGCGCTGCCCGCGCCCGACAGCGCCATGGCGCCCACAGAAGTCCGAGTATCCCTATGCAAGACAATCTGCCACAGCTCGCCGCGCTATGCTGCACCTTTGCCGCCGTGCTCTGTACAGCACTCGCGATCCGGCGTGCCCGGAAACAGACCCGCGTCGATCACCGCATCTGCGACCTGGAACGGCTACTCCGCGAGCGCCTGCCAAAGCGGGACGACGCAGCGGCCGACACGCGCATCTTTGGCTAACGCCATGCATCTGCCGCGCTGCCCCGGAGGGGGCAAGGCACAAGCGAACGAGGACGAACCCGAGAACAGAGAGGAAAAATGGGGGCTATTCTCTATACGTTGTATCAACAAGAATACGTATGATCCGTCGCGTGACAAGTCGCAGTGCATAAGTTAATAGATCTGACAACTGGACCATGAGCGGTATTGCCGCCTGGAACGACTTGTTTGCCGATCTTCGCAGCGTGATCCAGCATGCCTACACAGGCCAGAGAGCCAACGGGGCAGGATCTACGAGGTGTGGATGTCGCGGGGTGTAAAAGGCCATTCTTCGGAATGGCTTTTTTTATTGCGCCAGGCGTCAGGCCGGCAGCCCTCGATGTCGGTAAAGCCGTGGAAAGGCGCCCGGCGCGCAGATTCGTCTCTTTGGACGACGCACGGGCGCACCGCGCTCGCGACACTGCTGCAGGTTCCCTGCCGGATCGCCGCAGGGAGGAACCCTGATCCTGGCTAAGGAAGCGTCGTGACCTACACAGCTTTTGACCTGACCGGAAAGGTTGCCCTCGTCACGGGCGGCAATAGTGGAATCGGACTCGGCATGGCCGATGCCATGGCGGCGGCCGGTGCCGATATCTCGATCTGGGGCACCAACGCCCGGAAAAATGCCGACGCGGCCGCGCGCCTGGCCGCGCACGGCCGCAGGGTGCACACGGCAGTTTGCGATGTGGGCGACGAGGCCGCGGTGCAAGCCGCCTTCGCCGAAACGGTCGCGACCCTGGGCCGCGTAGACGGCTGCTTTGCCAACGCGGGAATCGGCGCGCGCGGCGCCCGCTTCGAGACGCTCGGCACGGAAGACTGGCATCGCGTGCTGCGGGTCAACCTCGACGGGGCCTTCTTTACACTGCGCGCCGCCGCGCGGCACATGCTGGAACAAGGCGACGGCGGCGTGCTGGTTGGCACCGCGTCGGTGGCGGCCATCGAAGGGGCCGCGCGCAACCAGCACTATGCCGCCACCAAGGGCGGGTTGATATCGATGATGCGTGCGCTGGCCGTGGAGTACGCGCGCCACGGCATCCGCGCGCATTCCATCCTGCCGGGCTGGATCGCCACCGACATGACCGCCAGGGGGCAGGCGGATCCGGCGTTCCAGGAAATGGTAGGCAAGCGCGTGCCGATGCGCCGCTGGGGGGAGCCGGCCGACTTCGGCGGGATCGCCATCTATCTGATGAGCGCGGCATCCCGCTATCACACGGGCGATACGCTGGTCATCGATGGTGGCTATACCTTGTTCTGAGGGAAGAAGAGGTATCGGGGGACGCCGCTGCCGCACCCCCGATACGCATGGCGGCTAGAACCTTCCCGCGGCCTTCAGGATGCCAACCAGCCCTTCCGGCCATACGGTCTCGGTGGTCGAGGCCAACTCCGCCTGCGACCACCACTTGTGGTCCGCGATCACGCTCCTTTCATTGTCGGTCCAGTCGTCACGCGACAGCGCCTCGCCATTTGCCGCCACGACAAAATACCGCTCGACCGCCAGGACATGTTCTCCGTCAGGCAATTGCAGCGAGACCTCACGCGTGCTCACCGGCGCATCGACCGCGTCGACCCGGATCCCCGTCTCTTCGCGCAGTTCGCGAATCGCCGCCGCTTCGAAAGTCTCGCCGGCTTCCAGGCCTCCTCCGGGCGTAGCCCAATAGTCCTGGCCAGCCAGCGCCCCCTGCCGGTGGGTGAAACGAAACAGCAGCAGTCTTCGCGCCGGGCTGAGGACGAGAAGTCTTGCGGCAGGACGATGGCGCATTGCAGGCATCCGGTAACAGGTTCCGGCGGATTCTATGCGATTTTGCCAATCCGCCCCCATCCAGACGGCACGCCCGCTTCCTGCCGATACCTGCCAAGCCTTGCCGGCCTTAACTCGTGTCAACTCTGAAGCGCTCCCTCCAGGCAATCCTGCAAGCGCTCCGCATGGCCAGCGATCTTGTCGGCCTGATCGAGCCTGTTGATGATCCGCCGCGCATTCACGTAGTCCGTCTTGTCACCCGTGAGGTAGGCGGATAGCGTTTTCCCGGTGAATACACCTTCGCGCATCCCGATGGACATGATCCGATAGGCAGTCAGAGGATCCAGGACCCGCTCCGGGTCATCGACAAGCGAGGTGCCCAGTCCCAGACGCTTGCTCAGCTTTCCGTAGTTCCCGCGCCCGGTGATTTGCACGTAACCGCGGCCCTTGAACCGCAATCCGTCGCCGGCCTGCGTATTTCCAAGTGGTCCGGCCTTCGGCGGACGCTCGTACTGGAGAAAATACGAGTCCTTTCCGAACTCCGTGATGGGCTGCCAGCTATCCGCGCACTCGTGCTTCACGGTTGCCAGCATGTAGGCGACCCAGCGAACGTCCACGACGTCCGGATCGAGCTGCACGAAACCGAGGAGCCTGTCCAGGCCCGACAGCTTCGGCGCGGAGAGCGGCGCGAACGCCTGCTCATAGGCTGTGTAGAACGTCTGATGGTTGAACCACATACTTCGTCTATCATTTCCGCGGCGATTGCGCCAGGGGATTATAGGAGGTCGATGTATGCACGCCCCTCAGCCAAAAGAATGAACAACCCGGCAGCCGGGATATCGAACGCTGCCGCCATTTTTCCAGAACGAGGCGTCGGCCGGGGCCGTGGTTCAGCGCCGCGCAAGCGCGAGCGGGCGGCAAACGGCAGCCGGCACCTGACGTTCCGGTCCCGTAGCTGCGCCGCATGCAAATCCAGGTGCGCCAGCCGCGCGCTCCTACGCGGCCACGGACTGGTGCAAGCCGAATTTCACCCCTTGCGGATCGCGGCACATGCGGAACAGACCGAACCCGGGTTCACCGGGCCCGGCGTCATCGGCGTGACCGCCCAGGGCTTTCACCCTGGACACAGCGGCAAGCATGTCCGTCACCCGGAAAAAGACCAGCACCTGTGGCTCCGGATCATTGCCATGCAAGCCGACGCGGATCGACGGTGCCCGAAACCAGCCTTCACCGGCAAGCTCGGTGGGCTGGAAGGGCCAATCGAATAATTGGCGAAAAAAGTCCTGCGAGACGCGGGCATCCTGCCCGCCGATCTCAAGATAAGACACGCTGCCAGTCATATGGCACTCCTTGATCGCTGAAGTTGAATCCGGAGTATCTGGCCTGGCGGCGGATGCGGTCTTGAATAAAAATGACCTGCGTCCGCATGGACTATCTATGCATCCAGCAATGATGCGGGCTTCCCCGGCGCATCCGGGAACCCGGCCTGCGCATAAGCGGCTGGCGAGCATCCGGCAAACGCCTGGAATTCCCTGGTGAAATGACTCTGGTCGCTATAGCCGCATGCCGCGGCAACCTGGCTAAGCGCCATGCCCGGCGCCGAGGACATCAGGCCGTGGGCGCTGCCAAAACGAATGCACCGCGCCGCGGCCTTCGGACCCACGCCCAGGTGCCACTTGAAGCATGCCGCGAAGTGTCGTCCGCTCCATCCGATCCTGTCGCACAGTTGCCGGACCGGGACGCTCCCTTGCTCGCGCTCGAGTTCTTCCCATGCCCAGCGAAGCGCCGCGGGCACGGCCCTGCGGGGCGCCCCCAGGCGCCGCGCCAGGACCTGCTCGACGATCTCGAAACGCCGTTCCCATGCGGGCGCCCCATGCAGCGCCTCGGCCAGCAGGCCCGCCTCGCTGCCCCAGATGTCCGCGAGATCGACAACTCCGCCGGCAAGGACATCCGACGCGCCGTCAAACAGGCTGTAAGCCGCCCACGGCGGCAACTCGACTTCGACGCAGGACTGCGCGTCATCGTGCTCCACCGTGGTGGGCCCGGCTGGGTTGCCGACAACGAACGCCTGGTGGCGGCGCTGGTTCTTTCCCGCGCCAAGCAGGTAACCGGCGCCAAAGCCGATCACCACTTTGATGCGCGGACTGACCACTTCCACGCGCCGCACGGTTCGCCCCAGGTCTTCGCTGAAACCGGACAGCGTGCAGCCCCAGGAGCGCAAGCGCGCAAGGGGCGGGCCCGGCATGTACTGCCAGGACGACAAGGGCTGATCGCTCACAACCTCTCCCTCGGAATTCCAGCCGCGCATCGGACATCGCTCGCCGCGATGCGCGATGCGCGGGAAATAATGGTCCGGATAGCGCAGCCGGGCGAAAGCCGCAGTATGTTCCACTTTCCTCCCGCGCCCGCGCCGCCGTTCTAATCCACCTTGTTGAACAAGCTGCTCCCATGGTCATGCAGCAAGCCGATCAGGCGATCCGCCACCGGCGATAGCGGCACGTCCTTGCGATACGTCACACCAAAATTGCGCACCAGCGTGGCCGCCGCCAGGGGCACCTCTTGCAGTTGTCCGCCGCTTGCGCGCAAGGTGCGCCGCGAGACGAAGGTCAGCAATTCTGTGTCCGCCACCACGCGGGGAATCAGCGGGATCGAATTGGTCTCGATCTGCACCACGGGCCGGGGCAGGTCGCGCGACTCGAAGGCATGGTCCAGCCAGGTCCGGCTTGCCACCGCGCGGTTGGGCAGGGCCCATTGGCAAGCCGCGAGCGACTCCAGCGTGGCGCGCCGCGTCTTGAGGATCGGATGGCCCTTCGCTGCCGCGACGACCACGGTGTCCTTGAGCAGCGTCTCGCAGCGGAATTCCTCCTCCTCTTCCGGCACGAAGCCCAGCACAACGTCCAGACGCCCCTCGCGCAATTCGTCGCGTAGTTCGTAGTTGTTGCGGATCGTGAGCTGCAGCATCACGTCGGCGGCCTGCCGCAGCAGCATGCTGCAGATGCGGGGCAGCAGGTATTCCGCCCCAAGCGGGCCGCTGCCCAGCCGTACCGTGCCGGCTACCCCGCGCGCTATCGCGCTTACCTCGTCGCGCAACAGGTCGGCTTCCTGCAGCAGCAAGGTTGCGCGCGCCCGCAGCGCGATACCGGCCGCGCTGAGCTTCTGTCCCCTGCCATCGCGCTCGAACAACCCGGCGCCGAGCGACGCCTCCAGCCGGTCGATGGCCTTGGTGAGCGTCGGCTGGCTGCGGTGCACCAGTTCTGCCGCGCGCCGGAAGTTACCCGCGCTGGCCACGGCAAGGAAGTACTTGAGATCGCGGAGGTCCATGGAGTGCCTGGAGTCTGTGGGGTCTGTGGAGTGCGCTGCCGGGGGCAGCCTTGATTGATTACTAATATTTAACGAATTCCAAAAATTATAAGCTGGACGGAATCTGTCGTGAGGACAAGAATTCAGCACCGCATCGGCCGCACGCCGATTGTCCAATCGCCAGCTGACCATCTCCATGCCATATACCGTTTTCGTCACCGCTCCTCGCCTGGCCCCGGCCGGCGCCCGCCTGCTGCAAGCGGCCGGTTCGCGGATTCTCTATCTTGCCAATGCGGATGACGCTGGCGAGGTGGCGCGCATCCTCGCCACCGAACCGGTGGACGCCGTCATCTCCCGCACCGTCGCACTGAGCGGTGCGGCCATCGCGGCATGCCCCACGCTGAAGGTGATCTCCAAGCACGGCGTAGGCGTCAGCAACATCGATGTGGAAGCCGCAACCGCGCGCGGCATTCCCGTCTACGTCACGCCCGGTGCCAATGCCCCGTCGGTGGCCGAACTCACGCTCGGCCTGATGTTCGCGGCGGCGCGGCGCGTGGCGTGGATGGACCGGGAGATCCAGGCCGGCCGGTGGTCGCGCGCGCAGGACGGCATCGAGCTGCATGGCCGCACGCTGGGCCTGGTCGGCTTCGGGCAGGTCGCGCAACGGGTCGCCGGCGTATGCCTGGCGCTCGGCATGCCGGTGCTTGCCTTCGACCCGGCCCTGGCCGGGCACGCCAGCCCCGTGGAGGGCGTGGCCCTTGTCGGCACGCTCGATGCGCTCCTCGAAGCCAGCGACGTGCTGAGCCTGCACGTACCGCTGAACAGCCACACCCGCAACATGATCGGCGCGCCGCAGTTCGCGCGCATGCGGCACGGCGCCATCCTGCTCAATACGGCGCGCGGCGAAGTGGTCGACGAGCCGGCGCTGGTGCAGGCGCTGCAAAGCGGCCAGCTCTACGCAGCCGGACTGGACACCATGGCGGTCGAGCCCCTGCCCGCCGACAGCCCGTTGCGCGGCCTGGACAACATCGTCCTCACGCCCCATGTGGGCGGCTCCACGCCGGCCGCCCTGGCCGCGATGGCAAGCGGCGCCGCGCGCAATGTGCTCGGCTTCCTGCAGGGCACGCCGCCCGCGGCCACCGCCTGCGTCAATCCGCAGGTGCTGGACGGCGCCCCGGATGCCCTCAGCGCGTGACAGCGCGCCCCCAACCGACAGCAAGACACGAAGGAGACCTGGATGAGCAACGAAGCAAGCAGCACCGAAGCCGGCAACAAGGCATGGCCCGCGGGCTACCGCATCAACCCCTGCGCCGCCGGCCCCGCGCCGGATCTCGTCGCCGCCTTCCGCGAAATGCCGGTGGCGGCGATCGGCGATGCCATGAGCCGCAATATCGGCACCATCGGCCTGCGCCCCTATCACAGCCGGCCGGACACCGTCCTGTGCGGGCCGGCCGTCACCGTGCGCGTGCGCCCCGGCGACAACCTGATGATCCACAAGGCGCTGATGATGGTCCGCCCCGGCGATGTGCTGGTGATCGACGGCGGAGGCGACGTCACACAGGCGCTGGTCGGCGGCCTGATGCGCACCACTTGCCTGGCCAGACAGCTCGGCGGGCTGGTGATCGATGGCGCGGTGCGCGACGTACTCGAATGGGCGGAAGACGGCATGCCCATCTTCGCGCGCGGCAACACCCACCGCGGCCCGAGCAAGGACGGCCCCGGCGAGATCAACGTGCCGGTCTCGTGCGCGGGCATGGCCGTGCTGCCGGGCGACCTGATCGTGGGCGACGCGGACGGCGTGATCGCCGTGCCCGCCGCGGAGGCCGCCGAGATCCTGCAGCGCACCGGCGCCCACCTGCAGAAGGAAGCGCGGATTCGCGCCGACAACGCCGCCGGCACCTCGGACCCCGAACGGTTCGACGCGGCGCTGCGCGCCAAGGGACTGCCGGTCTGAATCCGGCGCGGCACCGCCCGCGCGGGTGCCAAGAAAAACAGGAGACAAAACATGCAACGACGCCATTTCCTCCAGGCCACCGCCGCCATGGCGCTGGCCACCGCCGGCATCGCCCGTGCGCAAGGCACGTGGCCACAGAAACCCATCCGGCTGGTGGTGCCGTTCCCGCCCGGCGGCGGCACCGACACCACCTCGCGGCTGGTCGCCGAGAAGCTGACCCTGACCGACCACTGGACGCTGGTGGTGGACAACAAACCCGGCGCGGGCGGCAATATCGGCCTGGACGCGGTGGCCAGATCGGCGCCGGACGGCTACACCATTGGCATGGGCCAGGCCGCCAACCTGGCGATCAACCCCGCGCTGTACCCGAAGATGCCGTTCGATCCCCTGAAGGATTTCACGCCGGTCGCCGGCGTGGCGGAACAGCCCGTGGTGCTGGTGGTGCGCCAAGACTCGCCGCTGCGCACGCTGGCCGACTTCGTCAAGGCGGCCAGGGCGCGCAACGGCGATATGGGCATCGCCCAGGCCGGCAACGGCACCGTGGGCCACCTGGCCGGCGAGATGCTGGCGCGGCGCGCCGGCGTGCGTGTGCTGCAGGTGCCGTACAAGGGCGCCGGCCCGGCCATGACCGACCTGCTCGGCGGCCAGGTGGACACTTACTTTGRCAACACCGTTTCCGTGATGCCGCAGTTGTCGGCCGGCAAGATCCGCGCGCTGGCTGTGACCTCGGCGAAGCGCCTGCCTTCCCTGCCCGCAGTGCCGACGGTGGCCGAACAAGGATTCGCAGGCTTCGAGGCCACCACGTGGCTGGGCCTGGTCGGCCCCGCCGGCTTGCCCGCCAATGTCACCGAGCGGCTGGGCGCGGCGACCATCAGGGTGCTGGCGCGCCCGGACGTGCAACAGAAGCTGGCGCAGGAAGGCAGCGTGCCGACGCCGCAGACCGCGGCGCAGTTCGCCGCGCACATTCGTGCCGAGCACGCCAAATGGGGCGCGCTGATCCGCGAAGCGCAGATCAGGCTGACCTGAGACGCCAGACGGAAAGCAAGCCCAACCTTCTTCAACCGGAGTTTCTGCAAAATGGAAAGCGTTGACTGCGCCGTCATCGGCGCTGGCGTGGTGGGACTCGCCATCGCCCGCACCCTGTCCGCCGCCGGCCGCGAAGTGGTCATCCTGGAGGCGGAGAACGCCTTCGGCACCCACACCAGCGCGCGCAATTCGGAAGTCATTCATGCGGGCATCTCGTATGCGCCGGGCTCGCTCAAGGGCAGGCTTTGCGTGGCCGGCAAGGCGGCGCTGTACGACTACTGCGCCGAGCGCGGGATCGGTTACCAGCGCATTGGCAAGCTGATCGTCGCGGTACAGGAAGCCGACCTTCCCGAACTGCACAACTACGTGGAGCTAGGCGCGGCCCAGGGTGTCACCGACCTGCGCATCATCGGCGCCGCCGAGGCGCGCGCCCTGGAGCCGGAAGTGGCTTGCGCGGGGGCCTTGCTGTCACCGTCGACCGGCATCGTCGACAGCCACGGCCTGATGCTGGCCTACCTGGGCGACGCAGAACGCCATGGCGCTGCGCTGGCACTGAGTAGTCCGGTGCTGGCAGGACAGCCAACCCCGGATGGCATCGTTCTGAAGGTGGGCGGCGCCGAACCAACGGAATTGCTGTGCGGCACCGTCATCAACGCGGCTGGCCTTGGCGCGCAGCGAGTGGCAACGGCCATCGCGGGCATGCCGGCCGACAAGATCCCGCCGCTCTATCACGCCATCGGCCACTACTTCACGCTGGGCCGCCCATCGCCCTTCCAGCGCCTGGTCTATCCCGCCGGCCGCGCAGGCGCGCTGCGCGCGCACGTAACGCTGGACCTGGGCGGGCAGTGCAAATTCGGCCCGGACCTGGACTGGCGCGACGGCGTGGACTACCGCTTCGACGCCTCGCGCGAAGCCGCGTTCTACCACGCCGTGCGCCGCTACTACCCCGGCCTGCGCGATGGCGACCTGCAACCCGGCTATACGGGCATCCGCCCCCGCCTGGCCGGCCCGGGGTCGTCAATGCACAACAGCGCCACCGACTTCATCGTGCAAGACGAGCGCGAGCATGGCATTCCGGGCCTGCTCAACCTGTTTGGCATCGAGTCGCCGGGGCTGAGCGCATCGCTGGCCATCGGTGGTTACGTCGGGCAACGGGTGGCCGCGCTGACGCCCTGATTGCCGGCCACGCTGGCAGGTTGCCATGGCGCCGCTGGGCGAGTAAACCTGACTGACTGCGGTCAGGCCGCCGGCGGCGCCGTCGAGCCGCGAACGATCAGCTCCGGGCACAGCACCACGCTGGCCGCCTCGGCGCCTGCGCCTTTGATGCGCGCCAGCAGCAAGGTGGCAGCCTTCGCCCCCATTTCGTGCACCGCGATGCGGATCGTGGTGAGCGGCGGCGTGAGTGCATCCACGAACGGCATATCGTTGTGGCCAACCACCGAGACCCGGCCAGGGCAGGCGATCCCCGCTTCGCGGAAATAGTCGTAGCATCCCAGCGCCACCAGGTCGTTGCCGGCGGCGATCGCAGTCAGGGCGGGAAACTGCGCGAGCAGCGCCTGGCATGCCTCGCGGCCCGCTTCGCGGCCGTAGTTCGCCGCTTCCACGATCATCCATTCGCTCTTGCGCAGCTTGTGCTTGCGCACCGCTTCGATAAAGCCCAGCTTGCGCTGGTGCCCGGTGGACAACGAGTCCGGACCGGCGATATGGCCGATACGGCGATGGCCCAGCGCAAGGAGGTGATCCACCGCCAGCCGCATCCCCACCATGTTGTCGCTGACCACGCAGGGCACCCTGCCGAGATCCTCCCCGCGATTGACCATGACTACGGGGATGTTCTGCTTGACGCAGTAATCCAGGACGGGATCCTCGCGCTCGGCGGTGGCGAGGATCAGGCCATCGACCTGGCGCCCGAGCATCTGGTCGATGACGAAGCGCTGCCGCGCCTTGTCGGCGCCGACATTGACCACGATGGGCACATAGCCTTGGGAGGCCAGCACGCCTTCGAGCCCGGCGAGGATGGGCGGAAATACCGGATTGGCAATATCCGGCAGCACCACGCCGATCAGTCCGGAGCGCTTGGTGCGCAAGCCGGCGGCGATGCGGTTCGGCCGGAAGCCAAGCTCATCCGCCATGCGCAGGATGCGCTCCGCCACCTCGTCCGCGACCAGGTGCCGGGTGGACGCATTCATCACCCGGGAGACAGTGGAGTAATGGACATCCGCCTTCGCCGCCAGGTCCTTGAGGGTAATGCGCTTACGCTGGTCCATGACGGCAGGCTGGGGGGTGCGGTGAATGAGAACATGCCATTTTATGCGAAGACGGCCGAACCGCCCTCCATCCCAGGCCGCCGTGGCCACGCGCGCTTGCGCGTGGCCACCTCAGCTTGCCGGCGCCCTACTGGCCAGCCTGCACGCCCGACTGCCTGACCACCGGCGCCAGCTTGGCGATCTCCGCCTTGATGTAGCGCTCGAACTCCTGCGGCGTGGACGTACGCGGCTCCGCCCCTTGCACCAGCAGGCGCTCGCGCACCGCCGGCGTGCCTAGCGCTTTCGCGATTTCGCCATTCAGCGCCGTGACGATTTCCTTCGGCGTACCGGCAGGCGCCAGCACGCCGAACCAGGACTCGAATGCATAGCCGGGCAGGCCCGACTCCGCCACGGTCGGGATGTCCGGCAGCGAGGTTGCCCGCCGGGGCGTGGTGACCGCCAGCGCCTTGAGCTTGCCCTGGCGCACGAACGGCATCGCCGAGACCGTGGGCGCGAACATCAGGTCGACGCGGCCCGCCATGACATCGGTCAGCGCCTCGCCCGTGCCCTTGTAAGGGATGTGCGCGATGTCCACACCAGCCTCCATCTTGAACAGCTCGCCGCTCAGGTGGGTCGAACTGCCGGAGCCGGCCGAGTCGAAGTTCATGGCGCCCGGCTTCGCCTTGGCGGCCGCCACCACGTCCTTGACCGAGCCCAGCTTGCTGGCGCCGTTGACCACCAGCACGTTGGGCACCGTCGCCACCAGCGTCACCGGGGCGAAGTCCTTGACGGTGTCGTAGGGCAGCCTGGGATACAGCGTGGCGTTGATGGCATGCCCGACCGACACCAGGATCAGGGTGTAGCCATCGGGCGCCGCCTTGGCGACCAGCGCGGCGCCAAGCGTGCCGCCGGCACCGGGCCGGTTCTCCACAATCATCTGGTAACCGCCGGATTCGCCCAGCCTGGTGCTGACGATGCGGGCGAGGATATCGGTGGCGCTGCCCGATGAGAATGGCACCACCAGCCGGATGGGTTTGGTGGGGTACCTGGCCGGCTGGGCATGTGCCTGCCCGGAAGCGCCCGGCAGGGCGAACGCACCCGCCACGCCGGCCGCGGCGGCGGCGCGTATCAAGCTCTTTCGAATCACGTTTGTCTCCTCCACCGCCTCTTGGCCGGCCGGATCGCAATCCGGCCGCGGTTGGGCGGTGCGATGGTCAGGTTCGAGGGTTAGAAGTAATGGCGCATGCCAAGCGCGAAAGTTTGCGGATCGGCCCCCGCGGACACCCCTAGACCGTTGATGGCGAAATCGTAGATGGCGTTTTTCTTGTTATTGATGCGGCTGTAGTAGGTAAAGAGCGCGGTGCGTTTGGACAGCGGATAGTCGTAGCCGATCGTGATCTGTGTTGCGCCGGTATCCGCGCCGCTGCTGATGGACCCCACCGTCTCGGTGGCGTTGCCAGCACCGTTGCTTGCCAAGGTGAAGCCCAGTCTTATGCTGCCCGGCCCGAGCTTTTGCACCACCGAGGTGTAGTAGCCGTTGCGCGTCAGGTCGCCCGTGGCGGTGCGGTAGTGCAGCCGTTCGTAGACCGCCGCGATCCTGGTGGTCGGGAACTGGTACGACACCCCGACCTTGATGGCGTCGTCGTTGCGGCCGGCAGTCTGGTAATGCTGGTGCAGTTCGTAGGCCAGCGCCACATTGAGCGGCCCGCGGTCATAGGTCGCGGCGAACGAATACAGCGCCGGGTTACGCGGCGTCGTGAGCTTTTCCTCGGGCACGCCCCAGCCCACCCCTCCGCGCAAGCCGTTCCATTCGGCGCTGCGGTACTGCACGATGTTCTGCTGCCGGCGGTCGAAGGAGCTGGTGTTCTGGATGTTGTTCGTGGTCGATGCCGCGCCGTTGCTGATCAGGGCCATATACCCGGCCGTGGTCGGGTAATAGGGATCGTATTCCATGGTGGCTTCGGTGTACGGCGTGGTCCAGTGCCCCATGAAGAAGGTCCCGTAGCTGCCGGTCAGGCCAATGCGCGAGTTCCGTCCCGCAATCTGCCCGGTCCCGTTGTCAAGCGACAGGTTGCTTTCGATCTGCCAGATTGCCTTTAGTGTTCCGCCGAGTCCTTCCTCTCCCCGCAGGCCGAAGACCGACCGGTTATTGGTCAGCCGTCCCACGCCGCCCAGCGAAGTACCGTCCATAGCGGTGCTGGCACGCGAATACTCGATGCTGGTATTCAGACGCCCATAGATCGTCACCGAGGATTGCGCGTACACCGGAGCGCATGCCACCGCAACCAGCGCCAGCCACCGGTGCCCGGCAGCGCCTGTGCCACAACCCTTGCCTGCATCCTCCCACCCACGCCTCCAGGCTTCTTCCATGTTCCCTCCCCTTGGTACGGGATCGCAACGCTCGATTCACCACGTCAATTTGAAGCATGTGCAAACGTTTGCATTCAAACTAAAAAATCTGCGGGATCATGGCGGACAGGGCATGGCCAGCAGCAGCATGGCAGGACGGTTGCCCGGATTCTCCACCTTGCGGGCTTCGCCCGGCGCAAGCCGCACCGAGTCGTATTGCGCCAGTCGCACAACCTCCGTCCCGCTGCTGATGGTCACCTCTCCCTCCAGCACCACGTAGTGTTTTTCCAGGGGCGAAGCATCCAGCCCGGTATGGCCGCCCGGCAGGATGACCGAGACGCCTAACCAGAGCGACTCGGACGGCCCTGCCTCGTGGCCCTGCAGGCGCAGGCAGCGCATGCCCTCATGCCGGGGCGGAAAATACGCCGGCGCCGTGGCGAAACGCGTCGTGTTCACGGCGTCAGCACCACGCGTTCCCGGGCGCCCTGCAACACGGCGCGATACGCGTCGGCAGCACTGGCCAGCGGAAAGGTGTAGTCGGCGCGCACCGGGAAGGGCTTGAGCTGCTCTTCCGCGAACATCGGGGCGAGCTGATCGAAGACCGCCGCGCATGCGATGCTGTCCATCGCCAGCGTATCGATGCCCACATAGGTATGCTGGCCGCGGTAGAAGGCAAAGATGTCGAACGGCACGGCGCGGTCGATGGTCGAGATGAAGATCTGCGCGGCGCCGGTCGCCATGGCCTTGTTGGCCTGCTCGAAGTATGGGCTGCCGACCGTGTTGTAGACGATATCGGCCCCGTGGCCGTCGGTTTCTTCCCGCACCAGCTCGGCGATGTTGTSGCGGCTGGCATCCATTATGCGCACCGTGCTGCTTGCGTGGCCACGATACGGGCCGGCCTCTCGCTCCACGGCGAATACATGAGCGCCCAGCGCGGTGGCAATCTGGATGGTGGCCTGGCCAACCTTGCCGTTGCCGCCGCAGACCAGCACCACGCTGCCCGCCTTCGGCAAGCCGGCGCGCCGCAGGCCTTCGTAGGCGGTCACGAACGGGACGCCGACCGCGCCGGCTTCCCGCAGCGTGACGTTGGCAGGCTTCTCGCGCACCGCGGCGGCGTCCAGCGTCAGGTAACGGCTATGCGTGCCGTCGCGGCGAATGCCAAGCTCGCCGCCGCTGCCCCAGACTTCCTTGCCCAGCAGGTGCGCGGGACCGTCCACCACCACGCCGGCGTAGTCGCGGCCAGGCACGCGCGGCCACACGGCGTGCGGCATCAGTCCCAGCGTGGCCTTGACGTCGCTCGGGTTGACGCCGGCACTGGCCACCTCGATGACGCACTGGCCGGCAGCGGCGGCTGGCTTGGGAATGCCGACGAATTCGAGCCGCAGCTCGTCGATGTTCGCGGCCTTGCGGGAAACGCGGATAGTGTTCATCTTGTCGTGCACCTGGTTACGTTTGTAGGTAGTTGTGTTGTCAATATGAAGGAGCGCCGCTGGCAGGATTGCCTTCGCGCTCATGCCGCCCGCAGGCCGAGCGTGGCCCGGGCCTCGCGCGGCGACGCGATTGCGCCGCCCAGCGACGCGATGATGTCCCGCGCCTTGGCGACCAGCGCGGCGTTGTCCGGCGCGAGCACGCCCTTCTCCAGGTAGATGTTGTCTTCCAGGCCGACCCGGACATGCCCTCCCGCCAGCCACGACTGCGCCACGATCGGAAACTCCGCGCGCCCGATGCCGAAGGCCGACCAGTGCGCGCCCGGCGGCAGCATGTTGCGGGCATAGAACAGGGTTTCCGGCGTGGCCGCGAAACCGTATTTCACGCCGAGCACGAAGGTCCAGAGGCCGGGACCGTCCAGCACGCCGTCCTTGATGAAGTCGCGCGCCATGTGGAGGTCGCCGGAGTCGAAGATCTCAAGCTCAGGCATGACCCCCGCGCTGCGGATGACGGCCGCCATCTTGCGTACGTTCTTCGGCGTGTTGATGACCACGTCGGGGCCGGAGTTCATGGTGTTGAGGTCCAGCGAACACACGTCGGGGCGCAACGCGGCAATATGCGCCACGCGCACCTCCGGACGAACCAGCGTGGTGCCGGCGGCGGCCCGGCGAGGCTCGTCGTCGTCCGGTACGAAGCGTCCGCCAGGGCCGGTGGTGAGGTTGATGATCAGCGCCTTGTTGCGCTTGCGGATCTCTTCGATGACCTCGGCGTAGTACTCGAGCGCCATCGATGGCCGGCCGGTCGCGGGATCGCGTACATGGATATGGGCGACGGCGGCGCCGGCCTCGGCTGCTTCCAGTGCCGCGGTGGCGATCTGCGCGGGCGTCACGGGTAAGCCGGGATGTTGCTCGGGGGTGACGATGTTGCCGGTGACGGCGCAGGTGATGATGGTATTTCTGCTGTGCATGGCGGACGGGTTGATGTCTCGAAAACGGGTTCTTTGCGCTTCGGTGCGGGCGAGCGCAGCCGAATCACCCAAGCTGGCGCCCGCCGTCGACCACGATGGTGGTGCCGGTGGCAAATCGCAGCGAAGTCGCGCAGGCAACAATGGCATCGGCCACATCGTCCGGCCTGCCGATGCGCTTGAGCGGCGTGGTCTTCGCCGCCCGCTCGTTGAAGGCGCTGTCGCGCCCCGGCACGAAATCCGTATCCACCACGCCGGGCGATACGTTGAGCACGCGGATCTCCGGCGCCAGCGCGCGGCCCAGCGAGACGGCCATCATGTCGAGCCCCGCCTTCACGGCGCAGTACGCGACATTGCTGCCCATGCCGGTGCGCCCGGCGATCGATCCCACGTTGACCACCAGCCCTTCCCCGGTGGCCTTCAGGTGCGGGGCCATCGCGCGGATCGCGGCGAACTGCCCGCGCCAGTTGACGGCGAACATCTGGTCGATGAGCGCGTCGTCCAGCATGTCCAGGTCACCGTGCGGGATCGCCCTGGTGAAGCCGGCGCTGTTGACCAGCATGTCGATGCGGCCGTACTTGCGCTGGACTTCATCGGCAAGGCGCGTGAGCGAGGCCGTGTCGCTGACCTCCGCCACGCCAGCATGGTGATTGCCCGCCGGCAGTCCGGCCACGGCGTGCGCGGCGGTCTCCGGCTTGCGGCTGACCAGCACGACACTGGCACCGAGGCTTGCCAGCTTGTGCGCCGTGGCCATGCCGATGCCGCCCGTACCGCCAAGGATGACGGCGACCTTGCCGGCAAGCTGCGGCATCACCGCTTGATCTGAAATTGCCATATTGAGTTTTTCTGTCGTAGGTAATCAGTCGATGGGAGGCGTCGGGAAGGTCTGCTCGCCGGGCTCCAGCACGAAGTTGAAGTCGAGCGTGTAGAACGGCGCGGAGAATCCGCCCCACGGGCTGGCGCCGTCGTCCACGCGGCGGAAGTGCCCGACCAGTTCGCGGTGCACGCCGAAGGTCACGTCCGATTCCAGGTGTTCGGAGTCATCCGCGAACACCTGCGTCACCAGCGTGCGATAGCCTGGCGCGGCCGCGATGAAATGAATATGCGCGGGGCGGTACGGATGGCGGTTCTGTTCGGCCAGCAGCTTGCCGACGGGACCATCGGTGGGCACGGGATAGCCTGCCGGGCGCACGGAACGGAAATGGAAACGGCCGTTCGCATCGGTGCGAAAGGCACCGCGCAGGTTCTTGTCGGGCTGCGACGGATCCTGGTTGTCGTAGAGACCGACCGGCGATGCCTGCCAGGCCTCCACCAGCGCGCCAGCCAGCGGCTCGCCCGCGGTGTTGCGCACCTGCCCCGTCACGAACAGCGGCAGGCCCGGCGTCTCGCCTAGCACCACGCAATCCCCGCAGTCGTAGGACGGCGCGCCGCCGCGATAGAACGGCCCGAGCAGCGCGCCCGGCGTGCGGCCGCCGGTGGTGCCGTTGTTCATCAGCGTGACCAGCGTCGACAACCCCAGCACATCCGCCGCCAGCACTACCTCATTGTTGGTGGCGTTGGTGGCGTGGCCAAGCGCTGCGAGGTAGCGCAGCCCGGACTCGAACTCCTCGTCACTCGGGCGTACCTCCCTCAGGAAGGCATGCAAATGATCGACCAGCGCGTCGACGACCTGGCGCAGGCGCGGGTCGGCGGTATCGTGCATGGCCCGCTTCACCAGCTGGCTGAGCGTGTGTTCATCGTCCACCACGGCAAGGCCCTGGCCATGCCTCGGGGCAAGTATCGTCTCCATATGCCTCTCTCTCGCTACTTTTGTTTTGCAAACGTTTGCATGACATCCGGATTATGGGCCAGCTTTTGAAAAAATCAAGGGAATTTGCAATGCGATCTGGCAGGCGGATCAAGGCACCACGCTGCCCTGAGCGGCGGGTGCGGCTCCTGTCCGGAGGGAGCGATGCAGGCATTGAGACTCTCGCACCCATGGTTCCGTTCTATGCTGTAGTACAGGCAAGCGCCCGCCACTTCACAAACATGATCCCGCCATGCAAACCACGCCGCAATCGCCGTCGCAAACCCAGGCAACCGCCGGCAACGTGCTCAAGGCCGCCTGGCTTAGCCTGGTGGCGGGCTATGTCGACGTGGTCGGCTTTATCGCGCTGTTCGGGCTGTTCACCGCGCACGTGACCGGCAACTTTGTCATGGTCGGCGTGGAGCTGGCGCACTCGACCACCGGCGTGGCGGCCAAGATGCTGGCGTTGCCCGTGTTCGCCCTGTCGGTGGCGGCTACCAAGATCGCGATCGATGCCATGCAGGCGCGCGGCAAGCCGCCGCTTCCGCCGCTGCTGGTCGCGCAAGGGGTGCTGCTGGCCTGTTTCATGCTGGCCGGCTGCCTGGCTTCGCCCGTCACCTCACCCGACATGCCATCCGCCATCGCGACCGGCATGCTGGGCGTGGCCGCGATGGCGGTCCAGAACGCGCAGTCGCGCATCGTGCTGACCGACCATGTGCCGACCACCATCATGACGGGCAACAGCACGCAGGTCATCATCGACCTGGTAGAACTGGCCCGCGGTCCGGCCGACAAGATCGCGCCCGCGAAGAACCGGCTGCGCAAGATGGTCCCCGCCATCGGCGCGTTCGCCGCCGGGGCCGTGTCCGGGGCCTATGCCTACGTGTTTGCATCCTTCTGGTGCCTGGCGGTACCCATCGTCATCCTGCTGGCGCTCGCGTACAGCTACCGGTCCACGCAGACGGCGCCGGCCGCCGGCACTGGGCCGAACCCGGCCACGGCCGAGAGGCAGTCCTAGCGTCCCTGCCTTGCGCACCCGCCTTCTAAGCTAAGACGAAACCATCAGTTCGCGGCGCAGCGCGCGCTTTCTATACTCGGCGGTCGGCCGCCACGCGGCCTCCCAACCTAGCGAGGAAGCAGAGAATGAAGCGATGGCAAGCCGCCGCGATGGCGGCGCTACTGATGGTAACGGGCGCCGGCGTTGGCCACGCGCAGGAAAAAAGCAGGATCAAGGTCGGCGTGTCGGTGGGCAATGCCGAGCAGACCTTCGAAGTGGTGCGGAAAGTGGCGGCGCGCGACGGGCTGGAAATCCAGTTGATCACCTTCAGCGACTACCTGCAGCCCAATGAGGCGCTGGCCGCGGGCGACCTGGATGCCAACGCCTTCCAGCACAAGCCTTTCCTGGACAGCCAGATCAAGGCGCGCGGCTACAAGATCGTGCCGGTGGGCCTGACCCTGACCGCCCCGCTCGGCATCTACTCCAGGAAGTTCGGGTCGCCCGACCAGTTGCCGCAAGGCGCCCGCATTGGCATCCAGAACGATCCCTCCAACGGCAACCGCGCGCTGCTGCTGTTGCAAAAGGCCGGGCTGATCAAGCTCAAGCCCGGCGTGGGCGAGAACGGCGTCAACGCCACCCCGCTGGACGTGGTGGAGAACCCGAAGAAGCTCAGGCTCATCGAGCTCGACGCGGCCCAGTTGCCGCGCGCCCTGGACGACCTCGCCGCCGCGTCGATCAACAACGACTACGCCTACCGTGCCGGCCTTTCGCTGCAGCGCGACACCATCGCCGTGGAAGACGCGCGCGGGCCTTACGCCAACCTGATCGCTACCCGCGTGGAGGACAAGGACAAACCGTGGGTGAAGAAACTGGTGAAGGCCTACCAGTCCGATGAAGTACGCAGGTTTATCGAGACCGAGTTCAAGGGATCGCTGATTCCGGCCTTCTGACCTGGCACGGCAATCGCTTCCATGCCCATCCGTTCCGGCATTGGCCGTCATATGTGCGCCAGATAACATGAGGAGCTTGCTCCTCCTGCGGCCATGGCACATGCTGGGTTCAATAAGACGGCTGCGTCGGACAGCCGCCCGACTCCCCTCTCCCGCCCAGCAATTTGAACGCCATCGGGCGTTCTCCCGGAGGTGCCATGGCCATTTCCAAGGGCTTTACCGTCATTATCGGGATGATGGAGATCCGCGCGATGCAGCGGACCGACGAGGGAGAGGTACCGGCGCAAAAGTCTTCCGCCGATTCGTACCACGTCTACCATCGAGGCTCGGGGCGCTTGCGGAGCAAGGATCGGGAATTCGATACCGCCTTCGAGCGCTGCATCGCGAGAGCGCTAAGGCGCTGCGCATGGATACCGTTGGACTCCGAGCCAGGCCCGTCGCCTGGCTTTTTTTATTGACGCTGCACCGGCGGCGTCCATCCCCCGTGCCTGGCGTGGCTCAGCCTGCCGCGATGTGTCCTATAGTTCTAAGCCAGTGTTATCCAGCAAGGTTCACGGCTAGGTACGAGGAGGCGCATCATGGCAACCTGGAAGCCCGACCCCAGCTTTTACCCATCGCCCCGCCTGGCAGCAAAGGCGCCGCCCGAGGCACTCGCCTATGTGGCGATGTTCGATCCCACGCGTACCCAGCCCGACGGCATTGCCGTGGTCGACGTCGATCCCGCATCCGGGACCTATGCCACCATCGTCGGGCAGTTGCCCATGCCGTATGCGGGCGACGAATTGCATCACTTCGGCTGGAACGCCTGCTCTTCCTGCCTCTGCCCGAATGCCCCGCACCCGCATATGGAACGGCGCTACCTCGTGGTGCCGGGCCTGCGTTCGTCGCGCATTTACATCATCGACACCCAGCCCGACCCGCGGCGGCCGGCCATCGCCAAGATCATCGAGCCCGCCGATCTGGCCGAACGCACCGGCTATACGCGCCCGCACACCGTGCACTGCGGCCCCGCCGGTATCTACGTGACGGCGCTGGGCAATGCCGAGGGCAAGGGGCCGGGCGGCATCCTGCTGCTGGACCAGCAGGGCTTCGAGCCGCTCGGGCGGTGGGAGGTGGAACGCGGCCCGCAGTATTTTGCCTATGACGGCTGGTGGCACCTCGGCTACGACACGCTGGTCACCAGCGAATGGGGCACGCCCGACATGATCGAGGACGGCCTGGTGCCCGAGATCCTGCTTGGCTCGCGCTACGGCCGCCGCCTGCATTTCTGGGATCTCACCAGACGCAAGCACTTGCAGGAGATCGACTTCGGCGAGGAGTACCAGCTCGTGTTCGAGCTGCGCCCCGCGCACGACCCCACCAAGGCGTACGGCTTCGTCAATTGCGTGATCAGCCTGAAGGACCTGTCTTCATCGATCTGGGTCTGGTACCGGGACAGCGGCAAGTGGGCAGTGCGCAAGGTGATCGATATTCCCGCCGAGCCGGCGGACCCGGATCTGCTGCCGCCCATCCTCAAGGGCTTCAAGGCGGTGCCGCCGCTGGTCAGCGACATCGACCTGTCGATGGACGACCGCTTCCTCTATGTCGCGTGCTGGGGCACCGGCGACCTGCTGCAGTACGACGTCTCCGACCCGTTCGCACCGAAGCAGAGGGGGCGTGTGCGCATTGGCGGTATCGTCTCGCGCGCCACGCATCCCGGCGCCGGCGGCGCCGCGCTCAACGGCGGCCCGCAGATGGTGGAAGTCAGCCGCGACGGGCGCCGCGTCTACTTCACCAACTCGCTCTACGGCGCGGTCGATCCGCAGTTCTACCCGGAGGGGATCGACGGCTGGATGGTCAAGCTGGACGCCGCGCCCGAAGGCGGCATCGCGTTCGACCCGCGCTTCTTCCTGCGCTGGCCGGCGGGCCATCGTCCGCACCAGGTCAGGCTGCAAGGCGGCGACTGCTCGTCGGATTCGTACTGCTACCCATAGCGGCCCCGCCATGCCCGCCACCTCGGGCGTGCCGCTGGGCACGCACTTCGCCACGCTGTGGCCACTCTGGTGGCCCTGGCTGGCCATCGCCGCGCTGGGTCTGTTCCACGGCATCAATCCCGCGATGGGCTGGCTGTTCGCGGTAGCGCTCGGGCTGCATCGCGGACGGCGCAAGGTAGTGCTGCTGGCACTGCTGCCGATCGCGCTTGGCCATGCGCTGGCGGTAGCCCTGGTACTGGCCGCCACGCTCACGCTCGGCAGCCTGCTCGATCCCCAATGGCTGGCGCGCGCCGGTGGCGCGGTGCTGATCGCCTGGGCCGGCTGGCACGCCCTGCGCGGCCACCGCCAGCATCCGCGCGTGGGCATGCAGGCCGGCATGGCCGGGCTGGCGCTGTGGTCATTCCTGATGGCCGGCACGCATGGGGCGGGCTTGATGCTGGTGCCGGCGCTGCTGCCGGTGTGCAGCGCCGTGGCCGGCGGGCCGGCCGCCAGTGGCCCGCTGATGCCGGCGCTGCTGGCGCTGGGATTGCATACGCTGACCATGCTCCTCGCTATCGGCACCGTAGCGTTGCTGGTCTACGACCGCGTCGGCATAGCCTTCCTGCGCACGGGATGGATCAACCTCGACCGCGTATGGACGCTGGCGCTGACGGGCTGCGGCGCAGTGCTGCTGTTGGGGTAGGCAGGCAGCCGGAGCAAAGAAGAGCGATGGCGCCAGATCACGACTCGATGCAGCCGTGTGGCGCGCCCCCAAGGACGGGCCACACCCCGGCGCGATGCGAAGCGAGCCGTCAAGGTGTACCAGGCCGCATGGGGCGCCTCGTCGGCGGGCAAAAAGAGCGGAAAAGAGGGTTCAACCTACTTGGATGTCGGCATGACAAACTCTGCGCCTTTGCTAATACTTTCGGGCCAGCGTTGCATGATGGACTTCTGCTTGGTGTAGAAACGAACCCCTTCCTCGCCGTAGGCGTGCATATCGCCAAACAGGCTCTTCTTCCACCCACCGAACCCGTGCCAGGCCATCGGCACTGGAATAGGCACGTTGATGCCCACCATCCCGACTTGAATGCGCCGAGAAAATTCGCGGGCCACATTGCCATCACGGGTAAAGCACGCAACGCCGTTGCCAAACTCATGGTCGTTGATGAGTTGCACTGCAGCAGCAAGATCGGTCACGCGAACGCACGACAACACCGGACCGAAGATCTCTTCCCGGTAGATGCTCATTTCGGGCGTGACATGATCGAAGAGGGTTCCTCCAAGCCAGAACCCCCCATCGCAGCCCATGCCGGCGGTCGAGTATTTGAACGTCCGGCCATCGGCCAGCAACTGCGCTCCCTCCTTGACTCCTTGCTCAATGTAGCCAGTGATGCGCGCATGCGCCGCGGGGGTCACGATGGGCCCCATTTCAGCTTCCAGGTTGGTACCGTCGAGCACCTTCAGTGCTTTGGTGCGCTCCACCAGCTTCGGCATGATCTTGTCAGCCACATCCCCCACGAGTACCGCCACCGAAATCGCCATGCAACGCTCGCCGGCTGAACCATAGCCCGCTCCGATCAGGGCATCCACCGCCTGATCGACATCGGCATCGGGCATCACCACCATATGGTTCTTGGCCCCGCCGAGCGCCTGTACCCGCTTGCCGTGGCGTGCGCCCGTCTCGTAGATGTAATTCGCGATCGGCGTAGAGCCGACGAAAGACACCGCCTTCACATCCGGGTGCACCAGTAGCGCATCCACGACCTCCTTGTCCCCCTGCACCACATTGAACACGCCGTCAGGCAGGCCGGCCTGCTTCAACAAATCTGCGATGAACAGACTCGGGCTGGGGTCGATGGGGCTGGGCTTGAGCACGAAGCAGTTGCCCGCCGCGATGGCTACTGGGAACATCCACATTGGCACCATGACCGGAAAGTTGAATGGCGTAACCCCGGCGACGACACCCAACGGTTGTCGAAACGTCCAGTTGTCGATGCCGGTGCTGACCTGATCGGTGAAATCTCCCTTGAGAAGCTGGGGGATGCCGCACGAGAACTCGACAATGTCGATACCACGCGCCACTTCACCCTGGGCATCGGTGAAGACCTTTCCATGCTCGGCCGTGATGAGTGCAGCAAGTGCATCTTTGTTTCGGCCCAGCAGTTCCAGAAACTTGAACAGCACCCGGGTGCGCCGAATTGGCGGGGTATCTGCCCAAGATGGAAATGCCATCCGGGCGGAAGCAACTGCAGCCTCCAAATCCTGCTGATTGCCAAGGCGCACGTGACGACTGACAGCGCCGGTCGCGGGATTGTAGATGGGTTGAGTCCGGGTGCCACCACCCGCAGTGAGCGCGCCTCCGATGTAATGGGTGATTTCGCTGTTGTTTCTGGTCTCTGTCATGATGAAGTTCTCGCTGGAGAAAGAATAAATCCTTGAATTGGGCAGGCCCTGCGCCTTGGCGCGTCCACACAAGGGAACAGGCGCGATCTCGGGCATCATGGTCGGCGCCTGACCCGTGGGCAGGAAGGAGGCACATCCTGGTGTGCCTCAGCAAGGTGGGCAGTCGCCGATGCCGGGTTTAGTGGGACACTGCCGAAATCCCCACCGCCGTCTCGGCGCGCACCTCTTGCGCCGGGAATCCTGCTCGGTCAAGTGAGGCCCGCCTGGTGCGATCCGTCAGGGACACGACAACGATCATCAGGAAAGCCAGCGGCATCGAGAACAGCGTGGGATAGTCATATGGGAAAAGCGGCGTGGCGAACCCGAAGATGCGCACCCACACCGCCGGCGACAGCACAACCAGGGTCAAGGCCACGCCCAGGCCAACGATGCCTCCGGCCAGCGCCCCCCGGGTGGTCAGGCCGCGCCAGTACATCGACATGAGCAATACGGGGAAGTTGGCGGATGCTGCGATACTGAAGGCCAAGGCCACCAGGAATGCAACGTTCTGATCGCGAAAGAGCAGGCCCAGGACGATGGCGACGACGCCGATGCCTATCGACGCCATACGGTTCACCCGCATCGCCTCGGATGGTGAAACATCATCGCAGCGCAGCACTTTGGCGTACAGGTCGTGTGCTATGGCGGACGCTCCCGCCAGCGTCAGGCCACTGACCACGGCGAGAATGGTGGCGAACGACACGGCGGCGAGCAGTCCGAACAGAAGATTGCCTCCTAGCGCCGTGGCCAGGTGCATGATCGGCATGTTTGAGCCGCCCAGCACCGGGCCACCGACCTTGCCATCGATATAGAACGACGGATAGTTCGGCAGGATCGCCATGGCGGTCAGGCCGAGGAAACAGATGATGACAAAGAACACCCCCATCAATCCCGTGGCCACGAATACCGACTTGCGGGCGGCACGCGCGTCCGGCACAGTGAAGAAGCGCATCATGATGTGGGGCAGCCCGGCGATCCCGAAGACCAGGGAGAGCGCCAGCGACAGGCCGGAGACCGGATTGCCCATCAGCTTCCAGGGACCCTTTATCGCCTCGCCGGCCTGGTGGTTATTCGCCGCAGTTGCGACAAGCGCGGAGAAGTCGAAGTCGAAGTAGTTCAGCGCCAGCGCCGTCAGGAGGACGCCGTTGCCGAGCATCAGGATGGCCTTGATGATCTGCACCCAGGTCGTGGCAACCATGCCCCCGACGACGACATAGACCATCATCAGGATGCCAACGCTGATAACGGCATAGGTGTAGTCGATTCCGAACAGCAACTGCACTAGTTGACCCGCGCCGACCATTTGGACAATGAGATAGAACAGCACCACGGTCAACGAACTGATGGCACTGAAGATCCGCGTGCTGCGTTCGTCGAGACGGAAGGAAACGATGTCGCTCAAGGTGTAGCGGCCCAGGTTTCTCAGGCGCTCGGCGACCAGGAACATGATGATGGGCCAGCCCATGAATGCGCACACCGCATAGATCAGCGAGTCGAACCCGTTGGAAAAGGCCAGGCTGGATATCCCCAGCAGCGTTGCGGCAGACATGTAGTCGCCCACAATGGCCAGCCCATTCTGCGTCCCGGTGATACCGCCACCGGCGGTGTAGAAGTCCGAAGTCGATCGTGTCTTGTGCGACGCCCAGTACGTTATGCCGAGCGTGACGGCGACGAAGCCGCCGAAAATCAGGATGGCTTCCGTGTTCATGTGCGCACCATTGAGATCAGGCGTTCGCACATCTTGTCGAACTGGGTGTTGGCGATATGGATGTAGGCGCCCGTCAGGAGCCACGACAACAGGATCAGACCGGTTGCGCACAGCAGACCGCTGGTCAACGTGCCCTTGCTGCTCAAAGGAACCGCCAAGAGTGCTGGCGCAAGCACGGCAGTCAGTATGAACCCCATGCAGAGCACAAGGCACACACCGGCGAACCAGAAGGCCACGCGCCGGCGCAGCGTCTTCAGCCGCTCATAGTCGGGGTGGCCGGGAAGTCGCCGGCAGATCTCTTCATTCGATAGCATTGTTTGTCTCCGTCCTTGTCGTCTTTTTTTTCCTGCATCCACACGCTGACGCCGATCAGCCATTCGGCCGAACCTTGTAGGCCTTCTTGTCCACGAACTCGCCCAGCCGCTCTTGCACGTCTCGCCCGGTTTGCACGACAGCGGCCATCAGCCCTTCGGCGAACAGCCCTTCGGTCGATGCCATGTCGGCGATACGGTTGATGGAACTGACGATCGCGTAGTTCGACAGCACCGCGTTGCTTGCGATCCTCCGCGCCAGCTCCAGGCCCAGGTCGTACGCCGATTTGGGGTTGGCCTCGGTATTGCAGACGTAGTGGGCCAGGCCCAGGCGCTCGCCTTCTTCTGCATCCAGCACACGCCCGGTCAGCATCATTTCCACCATCCGGGTGGCCGAGATGATCTTGGCGGTGCGTACCGTCGCCCCTCCGCCGGTGAAAATGCCGCGCGTCCCCTCTGGCAATGCAAAGAAGGTGCTCTTGTCGGCAACACGCACGTGCGCGGCGCTTGCCAGTTCCAGACCGCCGCCCACCACGGCCCCCTGCAAGCAAGCGATGACAGGGACGCCACCGTGCTGGATCTTGTCGAAAGCCCGATGCCATCCCTGGCACACGCGCATGAAGTCAACCGGGCTGCGCTCCTTATCGTGGTGTTCCTTGAGATCCAGACCGGCACAGAAATGATCTCCCTGCGCCGTCATGAGAATGGCGCGGATGTGGCTGGGGATGCTGGAGAAATAGGCGTCGATCTCGGCGATTGCGCGCTCGTCCAGTGCATTGCGCTTGCGCGCCTTGTTGAGCGTGATGATGCCGATGTTGCCCTGCTCGGACGTCAGCAAGAAGGGTTCAGTCATGGAACGACTCCTTTGGAATGGATGAAGGGGGAGGAGCACGACCGTCGTGCTATTGAGGTTTGGTCGGCAGCGGCAACGAGCGAAGCGCCGCTTTCTGTATCTTTCCTGTGGCCGTCATCGGCATGCGCTCGATGAACACGACCTTGTCGGGAATCGACCATTTCGCGACGCGCCCCTGATAGCGTGCGAGGATCTGCTCGGCAGACAGGCAACCTTCCGGTTTGGGGACGACAAACAGAACCGGGCGCTCGCCCCATTTCTCGCTTGACTCGGCGATGCAGGCCGCCAGTTCGATGCCGGGTTCCTCCATCGCAATGTTCTCTATCTCGATTGACGAGATCCACTCGCCCCCGGACTTGATGACATCCTTGCTGCGATCCGTGATGCGCATGTAGCCATCCGCATCGATGCTTCCGACATCGCCAGTGCGGAACCAGCCGTCCTCGGTGGCGGGCTCGGCTTTGCCGTAGTAGTGGGAGATGACCCAGTTGCCCTGGACCATGAGGTGCCCGGTGGACACCCCATCATGGGGCAACCGCTTACCTTCCTCATCGACAACCTTGAAGCGTGCGCCGAACAGCGGCCGCCCCTGCGATGCAAGCACCTGCAGCGTCTCGTCGCCGGGCAGCGACGCGTGCTTGGGTAGTAGCTGACAGACGGTTCCCAGCGGCGAGACCTCCGTCATGCCCCACGCGTGGCGCACTGTCACGTTACGTGCGCGAAAGGATGCAATCATGTGCGGCGGGCACGCGGCGCCACCGATGACGATGTGCTGGAGCGTGCTAAATGTCAGTGCCCGGCTTTCGACATGGTCCAGCACCCCTTTCCATACCGTCGGCACACCCGCCGATAGCGTCACGCCGGCACGCTCGCACAAGGCGTAGAGCCGCTCGCCCTGCATGTTCGATCCGGGTAGGACGATCTTGGCCCCGGACATCAGGGAGGAGTACGGCAATCCCCACGCATTGACGTGGAACATCGGAACCAGCGGCATGACCGCATCGCTGCAGGAGATCGCCAGCGCGTTTGGATGGCTGGATGCATAGGCATGCAGAACGGTCGATCGGTGAGAGTACTGCGTGCCCTTCGGCGCCCCGGTGGTGCCAGACGTGTAGCACAGCCCACATGCAGTGTCCTCGTCGAACTCCAGCCACTCGAAATTTCGAACGTCGTTTCCCAACCAGGCGCCGTAGTGCATCCCGGCATGGTCTTGATCGGCGTCCTCGTTGAGCAGAACCCAATGTGCCACCGACGGGCACCGCGGCTCCAGTTGCTCAACCAATTCTGCGAAGTGCCCGTCGTAGAACACCACGACATCCTGGGCGTCGTTGATGATGAACTCGATCTGCTCGCGACTCAGGCGTGGATTGACCGTATGGCAGATCGCTCCGATGCCGGCGGTGGCATAGTAGATCTCCAAGTGGCGATAGGTATTCCATGCCAATGTCGCCACGCGATGGCCCGGGAGCAATCCTCGATGCCCCATGCCGACAGCCAGATCCTTCACTCTGCGCCCAAACTCCCGGTATGTGTACGTATGCAGGCTACCGTCATCAAGCGCGGTCACGATCTCCTGATCCGCACTGCTTTCCAGGGCATGTGTGAGGATTGAATTGATGAGCAAGGGCATGCGCATCATGTTTCCCGGTTGCACCATGTTGTCGTCTCCTTTTCCTTTCACCGAAGAATAGGTGGCTTCGTTCCATCCCCCAATTGCCAATGGCGACGGCGAATATGCAAAAACTGCCAACATTCGACTAGCCAACGGAGCGGACTCAGGTAGACTGGGGGAAGGGCTGCGCCAAGGCGCGCATGCCCCGGTCGGTCCGGAAACCGGTATTGCTCAGTTCAACAGGAAGAGGCCGCCTCAGGAGGCGCAAGCGGATGCGTTCACCAGGAAGGGATCAAGCGGGCATTTTTGCGGCACTGCAATCCCCCTTTGCCTTCAAACACGCGGCGCTGGCGCGTGGGACCGGCGGCCCTTGCTGCTGCGCGAGGGTGCCATGGACAGCTTGAGCATCACAGCAAATGGAGGTCGGACGGACAAGGCGGCTGGATCCGTGTCAACGGCAACGGTCTCGCTCGAACTGGTGCAAGACTTACTGCTGAGCTTGCGAGCCTTGTGCTCAGAGCCGACTCTGGACGAGTGTTTGAAGCAGGCAGGTATTGTCAAGGAGTTCATCAGCCATCCCGCCTCCCGACTCACGCACGATCAACTCGTCAGGCTGTACCAGGAGAGCGCCGCCGCGACAGGTGACGAAATGATGGGGCTATGGAGCCGTCCCATACGGACCGGGTCCCTGAAGTACATCGTCCGTGCAGTAATGGATGCGCCAACGATCCGTGTGGCGCTGTACCGTTTCACGCAGGTCTGGAATTTGCTGTTGGACGACTACCGCCTGAATCTCGCGCAAGCTGGAGACAGCATGAGCCTGGAGTTGATTCCCCGCTCCACGAAGATTGGCGTGAACCGCTTCGGCCATGCCTTGATATTGAAACTCACGCACGGCATTGTTTCATGGCTCGTCGGTCGGGAGGTCCCCGTGCAGAGGGTGGTGTTTGTTTTCCAACGCCCCTCCTTTGCAGCCGACTATCCGATTCTCTTCCCGGCCCCCATTGATTTTGGGGGGCAGTTCTCACATATCACGTTCCGCGCGGAGCTTGGAAGAATTCGGGCGGAACGCAACACGGCCGACGTACGCGAATTCCTGAAACGAGCGCCCCGTGATTGGATCTTCACCTCCTATCACGAGCACGTCATGCGACTGAAGGTGCGCGAGCTACTGTATGCGGACCTGGGGCGAACACTGGACGACGTTTCGAGCAAGCTCCACATGTCCTCGCGGACGCTGATCCGCAGGTTGCAGGACGAGAACCTGTCCTTCCAGGGCATCAAGGACGATCTGCGCAGAGACCTGGCTATCCTGAATCTTGCGCGTAAGGATGTCTCTCTGGCCGAGATCTCCTATGCACTGGGTTTCAGCTCACCCGCAGTTTTCCATCGTGCTTTCCGCCATTGGACGGGCATGACGCCGGGCGTGTACCGGGCCGCCCAACAGGAACTGCAGTCGCCCCCCGCAGGGGGGTGAAACCGCCTTTGACCTTAAGCCGTTGACGTTAAGCAGTTGCAGTTGCCGGGCAGGAACACAGCAATCAGCCACACATATAGAGCCCCCCCGCCCTGYGGGCGCCTACAAATCCCCCCCCTGACCGCTTTGCTCCCGCAACAACACCGTCATCCGCTGCGCAAGCGGCGAAAGATAAGCCCCAGCCCGCGAGATCACCCCCACGCGCCGGCGCAAATCCAGCTCTTCAAGCCCCAGGTTCAACGGCCGCAGGCCAATCTGCATCGCCTCCGAATCCCCGCCCGACACGCTCAACATCTGCGTGCCCCTCACCAGCTGGAACAACGAAGCGCTGCCAAAATCAGTCTCGATCCGCAAGTTCGGCTCGGCAAGCCCCTGCTTGCGAAAGGCCGCGTCGACCTGCTGCCGCAGGGCGATATGCGGCGCGGGAAGCAACCATTCCTGGCCCACCAGATCCGCCAGCCTCACCTTGCGCCGGCGCAGCAGCGGGTGCGCGCCATCAGCCACGACGACAAGGCGGTCGTCGAACAATTCTTCCACCGCGAACTCGCTCGCGCGCTGCTTCTGCATCGGCGCGACGGCAAGGTCCAGTTCGCCCGCCAGCAGCAGATCCATCAGTTCCCGCGCCATGCGCCTGCGCAGGCGAAGCCTGGCGACCGGCCGCTCCTTCACAAGCTGGCGGCAGGCGCCCAGGAAGAGCGCGTTGGGTATGGAAGGCGAATAGCCCAGGCGCAGGATGCCCTGCTCGCCGGTCCGGATGCCTTGCATCTCCTTGAGCGCATCCTCATACTCCAGCCGGATTCTCCGGGCGCGTTCGATAAACTGCGCGCCGGCTTGCGTCGGGGTCATGCCGTGGACCGTGCGCTCGAACAGGGGCAGGCCGATCTGCCCTTCCACCCGCTGCACCGCCTTGGTCAGGGCTGGCTGGCTGATGCCCAGCGACTCCGCGGCGCGGCCGATGCCGCCGTGGGCATCCACAGCCAGCACGTACTCAAGATCCCTCGTCTCCATTCTGACATTCCTGTTGGTTATGTCTTTATAGCCAGTACGGCATTGTGGTGATGCCACGCATCTTACAGACTACGGCAAAGAATCACCACGGAGACACAAAATGGGTTTCGCTTTCTTCCTGCGCCGCGCCGCACGCTATTGGGGGGACCACGCCGCGGTCCTCTATCAGGACCGGGTCCTGACCTACCGCCAGCTGGACGAGCGCTCCAACCGCCTGGCCAACGCGCTGCTGGGCCTCGGCCTGGTCAAGGGCGACCGCGTGGCGATTCAGTCTCGCAACCGTACGGAACTGGTCGAGATCGAGTGCGCCCTGTATAAGGCCGGCCTCGTCAAGGCGGCGCTGAACCCGCGCTTCACCGCCGCGGAAGCCTCGGATGTCGCCGAGAACTGCACGCCCCGGGTCATGATCGCGGGGCCGGGCTATACCGGCTACTCCCCGGCAACCGCGGGCTTCGGGTCGGTGGAGACCTTCATCGCCATCGGCGGCCCCGCAGCAGGTTATGCCGACTACGAGTCGCTGCTGTCAGGCGCAAGCGATGCACCCGTCGATGCCGCGCCGCTCTCCGATGACCTCGCCGTATTGCATTTCTCCTCGGGCTCCACCGGCAAGATCAAGGCGGCCATGCAGAGCTACGGCAACCGCCTCGCGGCGCTGCGCAAGATGCTGCTCGGCATGGACAACCCCGCCCGGCCCGGCGATCGCCTGGCGTTGATCGGGCCGGTCACGCACGCCTCAGGCATGTTAATGCAGCCCTACCTGTACACCGGCGCGACCCTGGTCCTGTTCGACAAATTCGAGCCCGCGCATTTCCTGGCGGAAGTGGCCAGGCTGCGCATCACCCATGTGTTCATGGTGCCGGCCATGATCAACATGCTGCTGGCCGAGCCAACCCTGGCCAGCGCCGACCTGAGCAGCCTCAAGACGCTGGCCTACGGCGCCGCGCCGATGGCGCCGGCCCGTATCCGCGAGGCATGGGAGCGTATCGGCCCCATCCTCTCGCAAGGCTACGGGGCGAGCGAGTCCACCTCCGGCGTGACCCGCCTCTCCACAGCCGACCATGCCGAGGCAATGGCGCACCGGCCCGAACGGCTGGCGTCCTGCGGCCGGGCCCTCGGTGAGACGCAGGTGTGCGTGGTCGACGAGCAGGGACGTGAAGTGCGCGGTGACGAAATCGGCGAACTGGTGATCCGCGGCGAGGATGTGTTCCAGGGCTACTGGGGCGAGCCGGCGCTGACGCGCGAGGCGCTTGCCGACGGCTGGCTGCGCACGGGCGACCTGGCCCGAGTCGACGAGCAAGGCTACATCTACCTGGTCGACCGCAAGAAGGACATGATCATCTCCGGCGGCTTCAATGTGTACCCGACCGAGGTCGAGGCTACCCTGTACCTGCACCCCGACGTGATGGAAGCCTGCGTGATCAGCGTGCCTGACGACACATGGGGCGAAAGCGTCAAGGCTGTCGTCGCGCTCAGGCCCGGCCGGCAAGCCAGCGCCGACGACCTCATCGCGCACTGCCGCGCACGGATCGCGGACTACAAGTCGCCGCGATCCATCGACTTCGTTGCCGACCTGCCCAAGAACGCCAGCGGAAAACTTGCCCGGAAACTGGTACGCGAGCCGTACTGGCAAGGCGTGTCCCGCCGCGTGAATTAAGGAGAATCGCCATGTTCGACCATCTGACCAACCCCACGCTCATCGAGACCCGCGCCGCGATCCGCCGCTATATCGACGAGGAATTGCTGCCGCTGGAACGGGAGCTTGGCCTCGGCTCGGAAGACGTCTGGCCCAGGGATGTGCTGCGCGGCGTGTGGCGCCGTTCCAGCGAGCTGGGGCTCTATGCCGCCTGCCTGCCGGTCCAGTTGGGCGGCAAGGGCCTGAATATCGCCGAGCAGTGCGCGCTGAAAGCGGACCTGGCCGCCAGCGGCGCCGTGCTGGCGCCGCATGTGCTGGGGGACCTGGGCGGCCCGCCGCGCGTCGGCAATATGCTCAAGTACGCGACGCCCGAACAGCTCGCGCGCTACTTCCAGCCGGTGATCCGGGGCGAGAAGTCGACCTGCTTTGCCCTCACCGAGCCGCATTCCGGCTCGGACGCCCAGAGCATCTCGACCACCGCCGTGGCGGATGGCGACGAGCTGGTCGTCAATGGCCGCAAGCACTACATCAGCGGTGCGCCATTCGCCGATTTCGCCATCGTCATGTGCGTGACCGATGCCACAGCCTCGCCGCCGGCCATCACGGCCGTGCTGATCGACCTGGACCTGCCCGGCGTCAAGGTCAGTACCGAATACGTGCCGATGTCGGGCCAGCATATCGATGCGGATATCGAGTTCACCAATGTACGGGTGCCGCGCGCCAATATCTTTGGCGGAGAAGGCAACGGCTTCAAGCTCGGCATGTCGCGGATCAACGTCAACCGGCTGCTGCACTGCCCTACCATGCTGGGGCTGGCCACCACGGCCTATCAAGCCTCGCTCGAATACGCCGGCAAGCGGCGCCAGTTCGGCGGACCCATTGCGCGCTTCCAGGCAATCCAGCACATGCTGGCGGACATGGCCGCCGCGCTGTGGGCTTGCGAGAGCATGATCGCGCAGACGGCGGCGCTGGCCGATAGCGGTGCCGACCTGCGCATGAAGGCCGCGGCGTGCAAGCTCTATATCTCCGAGCGCTGCTTCGAGGTAGCCGACAAAGCCGTGCAGATCCACGGCAATGTCGGTGTCACCCGAGGGCATCCGGTCGAGCAGGCCTTCCGCAAGCTGCGCATGTTCCGGATCTTCACTGGCACCAGCGAGATCCAGCGCAATACCATCGCCCGGGCAATTCTCGAGCCCATGCAGGCGCAAGCTTGAGCGGGCAGGCACAAGCAAACGTTGACGAGCCGGCGCGGCAAGACTGCGCGGCCCCAAAAAGGAGACAACCCATGAACCGCCGAACCTGGCTTGCCGCGGCAAGCGCGGCCGCCTTGAGCAGCGTGCTGGCCCCGGCGCGCGCCGCCGCCTATCCCAACCGTCCCATCCGCCTGATCGTCCCGTTCCTGGCAGGCAGCGCCCCCGACAATATCGCGCGGACGCTGGCGGCCGAACTGGGGCGGCAACTGGGTCAGCCGCTGGTGGTCGAGAACATGCCCGGCGCCGGCGGCATCATCGGCGCCGGCGCCCTGAAGCGCGCCGCGGCGGACGGATACACGCTCGGCATTCTCGCGAATACGCATGTCATCAATGTGCATATGTATCGCAACATGCCATACGATCCCGCGCACGATTTCACGTCCATCGCGGCGATCTCCGGCGGGCCGACCGCGCTCGTGGTCCCCGCGGATGCGCCCTACAAGACCGCGGGCGACCTGATCGCCGCGATGAAACGCGCCCCCGGCAAGCTCAACTACGGATCGGGCGGCAAAGGCAGCATCGCGCATCTGGCCGTCGAAACGTTGCTGCACCAGACCGGCACCGAAGCCGTCCATATCCCGTACAAGGGTGCGACAGAGATCATTACCTCCATGCTCAGCGGCCAGACCCAGTTCGGCATGCCCGTGCTGAGCACCGCGACCCAATACCTGCGCAACGGGCAGGTCCGGGCGCTGGCGGTGTCGTCATCCGCGCGCTCGGCTTATTTCCCTGAGGTACCGACGTTTGCCGAGGCCATGCCGCCCGGCTTCGTCCTCGATAACTGGACCGGCCTGTTTGCCCCCGCGCGCCTTCCCGCCGAACTCACCCAGCGGCTCTTTGCCGCCGTCAGCGAGTTGCAGGCCAGCGGGCGCCTCGATGCGCAGATCAAGGCCAACGCGGGCGAGCTGCGCCGCAGCGCCTCCCCGGCCCAGTTCAACGCAGCGGTAGCCGCCGACAGCGCCCGCTACGGCACGCTGATCCGCTCGATCGGCATGAACGGCGACGTAAGCTGAATCCACCTCACCCGGAAAGCACCATGAAACCAGAGTGGTCCTGCCTCAAGGACGTCAAGATCATCGATGTCAGCCAGTTGCTGCCGGGCCCGCACGCCACCAGCCTGCTCCTGCAACTCGGCGCGGATGTCATCAAGGTGGAGCAGCCCGGCATTGGCGACACCTCCCGGCAACTCGGCCCCGCGGTGTTTGCCCAGTTCAATCGCGGCAAGCAATCCATCGCGCTCGACCTGAAATCCGCGGAAGGGCGTAGCGCATTCCTCGGCCTGGTGCGGGATGCGGACGCCGTTGTCGAAGGCTTCCGGCCCGGCGTGATGCAGCGTCTCGGCCTGGGCTATGACATGCTCGCGGAAGTGAATCCCGCCATCGTGCTGTGCTCCATCTCCGGCTTCGGCCAGACCGGCCCCTATGCCGACCATGCCGGCCACGACCTGAACTATCTCGCCCTGGCGGGCTACTGGTCCGTCCCGGTCCAGGTGGCGGACAAGGTCTCGCGCCCGCGTGCCCGCGTCTCCGACTACGCGGCCTCGGGCTACGCCGCGCTCTCGCTGGCGGTGGCCATCATGAGCGCGCGCCAGAATGGCCACGGCCAGCATCTCGATGTCTCGATCCATGATGCCATCCTGTCCTGGACCGCGCATGGCGCATGGGCCGCGCGCGGCTACGAGGATCGCCCCCAGGAATCGCCCACCGTGATGCCGGACAACGATATCTTCGAGACACGCGATGGCCGGCACCTTGCCATGGGCATCCTCGAAAACAAGTTCTGGCTGAACCTGTGCGATGCCCTTGGCGCCGCGTTCCCGGCGCTGCTCGATGCCCGGTTCAGTTCCCGCGCGGGCCGACAGCAGCACAAGCCAGAGGTGAACGGCCTGCTCACGGGCATCTTCCTGACACGAACGCTCGCGGAGTGGGCCGACGCCTTCGCTGCGGTGGACCTTCCCTTCTCTCCTTCGCTAAGCGCGCAGGAGCTGTTTGCCGACCCGCATGTGCAGGCACGCGGCATGATCCGTGCATTGCCGGGGGAGCAAGCCATCACGCTCGGCTTCCCCGTCAAATTCTCCCTTGGCTTGCCGGCAAGCGACGACCACGTTCCGGCACTGGGCGAGCACGGCGCGCAATAAGCCAGGCGGCGTCAAGGTTGCGCCCGCCAGAGCGAGGGCGCAACCGGCTCCTCCCGCCGCCACGCCGCGCGGAAGGCCTGCGGACTGGCAAAGCCGCAACGCTCGGCAACGATCTCCACGGCCCAGTCGCTGTCCTTCAACAGCCGGCGCGCCAGATCGAGCCGTAGCTGCTGCTGGTATTGCTTGAGGGTAACGCCGCACTCCTGCTGGAACAGCCTGGCCAGATGCCGATAGCTCAGTGCGAAGCGTTCGGCCAGCTCACGATATGGCAACGCGCTGGCCGGCTGCCCGGTCAGGAAGTCCTGCACGGCATGGATGACCGGATGATGGTGATCGCGGTAGCGCAGCGGCACCTCAAGCGCCGGGTCCTGGCCCAGCCGGCGGAACGGGACCACGTTCTCCCGCGCGACGCGGATAGCGGCGGCCGTGCCGAACCGATGCCGGATCAGGTGCAGCGCGAGGTCGATGCCCGCCGCGACACCCGCCGAGGTGATCAGCGCGCCATCGTCGACCACCAGCCGGTTGGACAGCACGCGGGCCAGCGGATGGCGCTGCTGCAGCCGCGCCAGGTGATCATGGTGCGTGGTGCAGTTGCGGCCGTCGAGCAGGCCGGCCTCCCCGAGCAGGAAGGCGCCGGTGCAGACGCTGGCAAGCGTGATCTCGCCGAGCCGGGGCTTCGCCACGGTTTGCAGCCAACGGACGATCTGCTGCTGTTCCGGCGTGGACAGCGCGCTAACCGCCAGCTTGAAACCCACCACGATGACGACATCGCCGGCCACCAGCCGGGCTGGCAAAGGCCGCACCGCGCTGAGCGCCAGACCCTGGAAACTTGTCAGTTCCTTCAGCGGCCCCACGCAGACCAGTTCGACTGGCGAAATGCCAAGCGCCGCCACCGAGCCGAGGACCTGCATCGGTCCGCCGAGATCGAGGATGTGTACATTCGGTGGCAGTACAAGATAGATACGCTTCATGGCACATTTTTTTCCATATTTGTCCATTTTTCGAATAGCAGCCGATCTTGCTTGTGGTTAGTATGGCAGCGAATTTACCGCTTCGGCTATCACGGCTAACGCGGCTACCGATACGGAGGAAGGGAACATGCTGGAACTCAGGCCAACCTGCGAACACTGCAACAAGGCGCTCCCGCCAGCTTCGCTGGAAGCACGCATCTGTAGCTATGAGTGCACATTCTGTGCCGGATGCGTGGACGAAGTCCTGGGCAATGTCTGCCCAAATTGTGGAGGCGGCTTCGCGCCAAGGCCAGTCAGGCCATCGAAGAACTGGAAGAACGACAACTTCCTCGGCAAGGATCCCGCCAGCGCCAAGATCAAGCACAGGCCGGTGGATCCTTCCGCTCATGCGCGGTTTTCCGCGGGCATCGCGACGATCCCTCCCGAACAGCGATAGCGCGGCGGCACAGTCGCTGTAAACTCTGCCTCGTCGGACCATGAACGAGAGCAAGCGATGAGCAGCGAACTACAAGTTGAAGATATCCAGCCCGGCGACGGCAAAGCGGTCGTCAAGGGCGCCCTGATCACCACCCGGTACACCGGCTACCTGGAGGACGGCACCAAATTCGACTCCTCCCACGATCGCGGCAAGCCTTTCCAGTGCGTCATCGGGACAGGGCGCGTCATCAAAGGCTGGGATATCGGGCTGATGGGCATGAAAGTCGGCGGCAAGCGCAAGCTGCATGTGCCGGCCCATCTCGCCTATGGCGAGAGACAGGTCGGGGCTCACATCAAGCCGAACTCGAACCTGATCTTCGAGATCGAGCTGCTCGAAGTGTTGACGCGGGATGACTGAGGCCTCGTCTCCGCCTGAGCGCCCGCCGGCCACGCAAGCGCTGCATTGATACTGCGTCAGCGGCACGCGCTCTTTCCGGTGCCAGGAGGCGCTATATAATGCTGCGCCTCCCCTATTCCGAACAAGCGCCATGAAAACAGCCGCATTGTTGACTCTGGCACTAGCCATCCAAACATCGGCGCACGCTGCGGGGGACGTACAGGCCGGAAAGGCGTTGTTCACCACGCGATGCGCCTCTTGCCACAGCGTCGGGCCATCCGCGCGCGGTGCGTTTGGTCCCCAGCTCAATGCCATCTTTGGCAGGACCGCCGGAGGAACCAACGACTACACATACTCTCCGGCAATGAAGAAATCAGGGATCGTATGGTCTGAAAAGACGCTGAGCGATTTTCTCAGGTCGCCGGGCAAGGTTGTACCCGGTACCAAGATGCGTTTTTGGGGACTCGGCAACGAGCGGCAGATCGAGGACCTGCTGGCGTACCTGCATTCGTACCCGTAACGATCGAAAGCGACCAGCAAGGACTAGATTGCATTTCGCCAAGGGGGATTTCCGTGGAATACATCGACGTCATCTGGAGGCACGAGCTTTCCTCGGAGCCGGTTCGCCTTGTGTCGGAGCTCAATGGCAAGCGCTTCGAGACCCGGAAACTGGAGTTCTTCCCGGATGGAAGCGTAGGCTTCGCAAGCGTCGGGGCAACAACCGGAAGAACCCACCTTGGGCTCGTCCCCGTACCGCTTCTCGACGAGATCAACGCGGATCCGGAGTTTGACGGGGTGGCGATGACGCCCGAGGCGTTTGAAATCCTCTGGCTGCAACACGCGTGCCCGGCGCGGCATTGACGCAGTTTGTCCGGAATTCAACCTGAGTGCGACGATAGCCGCGAGAGCCATCGTCGCGCGCAACCTGCCCGACGAACACGAGCAGGTTTTACCGTACGCCCCATCCAGCGGCGACGAGTACGGCGCTTGAAGCGTCGGGCCAGGTGCCTGGGCCGGATTCGCTAATCCGCGMGCTGTGACGCCCACTCGCTGAAGCCAGGTCCACTGTAAATGGTTTTTCGCTTCGCCCACTCCACCTCGGCGGCAGTGGCGTAAGTGACCCCTGGCTCCCACCAAAGCGCGGCTTCCTGCTGGAAGGACGGCCGCTGTTCCATGCGAGCGATCAGCGAAACGAGTTTGGGGCGATCCGGAGCGCGCCAGGACAACCGCAACGGGCGAGTTTCAATGAACTGGCAAATGCAGGCGAGCAGGATATCCTGGGCGGATACCACGCCAGGGACAAAGCCGTCCGCAGTGCCGATGAGCTGAGACTCGAACCAATCGAGAAGATGCTGGTTGCGAATGGCGCACCGGGCCGCATGGCTGTTTTCTTCGTGGCGAATGCCGGACCATTGCAGCTGCGACACCGTCGTCGTCGACACGCCTAAGGTTTGCAGCGTGGCGAGAACGAGCTTGTCATGCCATTCTTCCCCGGAGCGCACATAACGGGCGGCCAGGGGCCGCATGCCTTCGGGCACCGCCGCAACCGGATAGGCCGACATGAGGTAATCCAGAATCACGGCCGAGTCCCATAGCGTCAGCTTGCCGTCGATCAGGGCAGGCACCTGAAGGGTTGGCGTGATCCTCGCGCGTTCCTCGACGCTGGGCGTCGTGAAGGTTTCCTCGCGCTCAAAATCCAGCCCCTTCTCGACGAGCACGATGCGCACGGCGCGGGCGAACGGCGATCCCGTGGTGAAGAACAGCTTGCGCATTTCAGCCTCCCAGCATGACGGCTCGCCTCGCGAGCCAGGGTCGCGAAGGCGGTTTGCCGGCAACCCCGGGCGATCCGGCGATCGCCCGGGGCTTCAGTATGCGACGATATACTTGCCTTTCCCCTGGCGCCAGCGCTCCCCACGGTTCAGATATGGAACACATCATTTTTCGCACCGCATTGCCGGCCGACCTTCCCGCCATCGTCGGATTGCTGGCGGACGATGCGCTTGGCAGCCAGCGGGAGACTGTCGGTTCGCCCCTGGACGAACGATACGTTGCCGGCTTTAAAGCCGTGGAAGCCGACCCGAATCAGCGTCTCGTGGTCGCCATGGATGGAGATGCGGTAGTCGGCACACTGCAGATATCGTTCATACCGGGCATTGCCCGGAGAGGGGCATGGCGGGGGCAGATCGAAGCAGTCCGGATCGCCGCACCCTACCGTAGCGCGCGGATTGGCCAACAGATGCTCGAATGGGCAATCTCGGCGTGCAGGGCTCGCGGCTGCGCGCTGGTCCAGCTGACTACGGACAAGGGCCGTCCGGACGCGCACCGGTTCTATGAAAGGCTCGGCTTTGTGGCCAGCCATGAGGGCTATAAACTGATCTTGTAGGTTCCCCGCGGCGCCAGCGCATATGGATTGCACCAAAGCTTCGTTGCCCGGGCCGCGCCGGTTGGCTACTGTCATTGGATACGGAACTGCCGCGCCATGCAGGCAACGTGGAGGAACGCCAATGAAAGACCTGATCGACTGGATCACCGCCATTGCCACCGTCGTGCTTGTCTACGCGGCACTGCGGCACCCGCTCTACCCGCCCCGCTTCGGCGCGGCGGACGATACGCCCGGAACCAGCCGCACCGGCCGCCATGCGGATCCGGGCAACGCGGACAGCGCGCGGGCCCACGCCACGCAGCGCTGACCCGGCAGGCGCCGCGCTTTCAGCGAGCGCATGGAGGAAAGGCTATTCAGCGCGCCTTTCCCGGTACACAGTCATCCACCATCCCCGCTATCCGGCTGGCACTCAGCCAGGGATGCCATTCATCCGCGCTGCGGATCTCGACATCCGAGCCTTCCTGGGCCCGACGCAAGCTGATCAGGTGAAAAAACCGGTAATCGGAATCCTGGGCGCGCCCGACCCGGATATCGACCCGCCCCGGCTCCGGGTATGCGACCACGCTGGCGTCATCCCCCAGCCTGCCTTTCAGGCACAGCACCAGGTCGCTGACACTGGCATTGGAATGCACGCGCCTTGGTTCCGACGCCTGTATGGAACTCGCGTTAACGCCACCGGCACAACCCGAAAGCATTAGCGCTTGCGCCGTCAGCGCGGCGGCCAGCAATACCAAACCTTTAGACATTCCCTCTCCTTGGGCAGATTGGGGAGTCATGTTACATCAGGTGCTTTTTGAAGCCGCTTTGCGTGCGCGTTTTCCGGCGTCATGCCTGGCCTTTGCGCCACATCTACCCACTGCGCCCTGACGAGCCGCGCCGGGTGCTCGGGCGAAATCCGGATGGCCGCATCCGTTGCGCCAGGAAGGCCATTACGGATTGCAGACTCATGGGTCAATTGCGTTGCGGGCGATCGATATCAGGGATGGAATCGGGAAAAGCAGTACCGATCCGTTCGACGACGCGATCGAAATAGCATTCGCAAATGCCTGCCAGATTCCTCCTGGAATCGGCGTCAATCAGCAAGGCGTTGACCAGGCTGCAGAACTCCAACAGCGTATGCCAGTCGCGGCCATTGCGAGCCAGCCGCGAAGCTTCGATGGCAAACACCGCGCCCACTGTGCCGTCGCGCAACTGCCCAAGCAAGCGCTCAAAGCCGCGCCGGCGCATGCCCGATCCCGAGCAACCCAGATCGCGTCACCAATGACATCAACCTCTTCCCAGCCCAGTGCCCGGGCCCCGCCCCGATCCACCAATCCATATTGCCGACGCTGGCTTTCCAGGTTGTACTGCGCTTGCCCGGGCGTAGACTGGCGGATATAGACGTTGCCTATAAACCTTGTTGACGCTTATCTTGGGTGGATTGGTGTGTGGCCCGTATGCGCCACCGCACGGGGTATAAGCCGTGAGTGCCTCTGTTCCAGCAAAACCACAACAGCCGCAGTCGGAAGCGATGATGCGGCGGGCGCCTGCCCTATTGCGCGTAGCCAGCGCGGGCGCGCTTCATTCAACGCGCCGCCCCTGTTTGCAAGAATTTACATTCTTTGCCTTCAAAATAGGATTTTCTGATTTTGTTCCACAGACGTCTCTGCTATAAGCGAAGGCTAGTCGATGGAGTTCGTCTTTATGGATACATCAGAAAAGCAATTTCCGTTCTTAGAAAAAAGCACCATTCGTCCGCTGTGGAATCTTGGCAGCAAGACCTGCACAGTCTTAGACGCAGAAGAATTCGCACTTTCGACGGATCGAACCGCGTCGCCGCTGCGAAATCAACCACCGCCGCCCCCTCCGCCAAAAAAGCCGCCAAAGCCCAGGCGCCCGCCGAAAAGCTTGATCGAAGGCTTTCTAGACTTTCACGAATGACTGAATACGCCACCACCACCGAAACCAGCCCCCGCACCCGCTGCGCCAGCGGTAAAAAAGCCACGCGTTAAACTGTTTGACTTGCAAGATATACCGGGCGCTATGGAGCGCATCGAATGGCCCATGTCGGCTAAGGTCATGCGCAAGTGGTTGGCCGGTGATTTGAACTATGCCAACACCGACAAGGGGGCAATTAGAGGCATCAATCAAGACTGCAAGCCGTTCCCATCGAGTATGGTTGATACAACCATGTTTAAGTTGGCTTGGATATTGAAATATCCACGCGCCAAGGAAAAATTCGATTAACTTATAAACGAAAAGCCATTTAATTTAGATGCGCATAACATTTTAAAATTGATGTGCTCCCGCCGTGATCCTTCACCATACCATGTGGATACATGGAATAAATCCAGAGAAGACATACAGCAGTGGCATCAAGAGTATCAGTATCAGAAAAACTCCGTTGATAGCGATAATATATCAAAATTCCTGATGTGGCCTAAAGGCGTAGCGCACCCAAATGGGCTTTGGATGGACGATCTCTATGGTTCCCTTGGTGCCTTTTCGTTTTATGCCGCACTTGGTGGATTTTTTTATCATCGCATAGCACACACGCGCACCCGCCTGACGGTCACCGAAGTGTACATTTATATGCGCGACGTATTTACCTTTCACGACAGAACCGAAAAAAAACCAATAATTATCCAAAATGGAACTCAATATTTTTGCCATTGGAACAAGACCGGTTTTATTATTGTTCTCGCCTCGACTGTAATTGGGGAGGTAACAACGGCGGATTGGCTAAATTATACAGTTGCGCGCGCCGGCGTTGTTTCCAAAAACACTGTCTATTATCCGATAAGAAATAGAGATTATCGGGATTTGCAATTGCGGCACAAACAAGGCGGGGATTTGGTGTTGTACTCAAATTTATACAGGGTACCAC